>NZ_JBJLRI010000018.1:0-63964 GCF_050871405.1 Kineococcus esterisolvens | reverse complement strand
CCCCCCCCCGCCCCCCCCCCCCCCCCCCCCCCCCCCCCCCCCCCCCCCCCCCCCCCCCCCCCCCCCCCCCCCCCCCCCCTCCGTCGTTCCCCCGTCCGCTGCCGCCGTCTTCGGTGACCGACTGAACGCGGCCACCGCGTACCACGACTTCCTCGCCGCTGCCGGGGTCGAGCGGGGCCTCATCGGACCCCGGGAGGTGCCGCGCCTCTGGGAGCGTCACCTGCTCAACTGCGCCTACCTCGGTGACCTCATCGACGAGGGAGAGGCGGTGGTCGACGTCGGCTCTGGCGCCGGACTGCCGGGCATCGCTCTCGCCCTCGCCCGCCCCGACCTGAGGATCCAGCTCATCGAACCGCTGGAGCGGCGCTACACCTTCCTGCGTGAAGCCATCGCCGAGACGGGCTTGGGCGACCACGTCGCCGTCGCGCGGGGGCGCGCGGAGGATGTCGCCGGTGAGTTCTCGGGCGGCGTCGTCACCGCGCGGGCGGTCGCACCCCTGGCCACCTTGTACGGCTGGACGATGCCTCTGTGTCGTCCGGGCGGGCACCTGCTCGCCATCAAGGGACGCACAGCCGCGGAGGAGATCGCCGCCGCCGCCGACGCGCTGTCGGCGCTCGGGATCGAGAGCGAGCCGCAGATCGTGCATTGCGGCCCAGACGGTGATGACGGCACGACGGTCGTCCGCGTGGCACGGGGCAACCAGCCGCTGCGTCGGCCTCCCGCCAAGTCCACCCCCCGCACCCCCAGCAGCACCCGGCGTCAGCGGACGTCGCGGACCACGGGAAGGAAGAAGGCGTGACGGAGTTGGGATGGTTCGGCAGTCTGCGGTCAGCGTCGGCGCGTGGCCTTGGCTGGCTGGGTCGCGACCCTGAGCCGATCGAGGTTCCACGTGAAACCACACCTTCCGCGAGCACCGACACCGGTCTCGCACCTGATGCGCCGGCGCCTGGTGTGCGGGTACAGGGGCAGGCCCCGGCCGCCGAGGTTTCACGTGAAACGGCAGCAGCGAGCCTCGAAGGGCCTGAAGAAGGTGCCGGGGCGGTTCTGGACGTTCCACGTGAAACGCCTGCACCGGCGGGCGTGGGCGGCCCTGCCGTTCCACGTGAAACGGGGGAGGCTGTGCTCGCCGACCAGCCTGCGGCCGAGGTCCTCGAGCTCGCCGCCGACGAGCTCGCAGCTCCCCGCAGTGCGCAGCCCCCGGTCGCACCTGAACGCTTCCCGCGTCCCGCCGAAACGCGCATCTTGACCGTGGCGAACCAGAAGGGCGGCGTCGGCAAGACGACCACTGCCGTCAACATCGCCTCTGCGCTGTCCGCGGCCGGCCTGAAGGTTCTCGTCCTCGACCTGGACCCGCAGGGCAACGCCTCGACGGCCCTGGGGATCGAACACCACGCCGAGGTCCCCGGTGTCTACGAGGTCCTGGTCGAAGGCAAGGCGCTCGCCGAGGTCGTGCAGCGCTGCGACGAGGCGCCTGACCTCTGGTGCGCCCCGGCGACCGTCGACCTCGCCGGCGCGGAGATCGAGCTCGTCTCGATGGTGGCGCGTGAGTCGCGCCTGCAGCGCGCCCTCACCAAGTACCTCAAGACGGTGGAGCGCAGTGGCGAGGGGCGCGTCGACTACGTGCTCATCGACTGCCCGCCCAGCCTCGGCCTGCTGACCATCAACGCCTTCGTGGCGGCCCCCGAGGTGCTCATCCCCATCCAGTGCGAGTACTACGCGCTCGAGGGCCTGAGTCAGTTGCTGGCGAACATCGAGCTCATCCAGGAGCACCTCAACCCCGACCTCACGGTCTCCACGATCCTGCTCACCATGTACGACGGGCGGACGCGGCTGGCGGCGCAGGTGGTGGACGAGGTGCGCCAGCACTTCGGGCAGCAGGTGCTGCGCGCCCTGGTGCCGCGCTCGGTGCGGATCTCGGAGGCGCCCAGCCACGGCCAGACGGTGATGACGTACGACCCGCTGTCCTCCGGAGCGCTGGCCTACCTGGAGGCGGCACGCGAGATCGCCCACCGCGGCGAGACGCTGGCGCAGGAACCGGCAGGCGGTGAGGTTCGACCGGCTGCTGCGCCGGTGCAGGCGGCCGACCCCTGGTCGCGGTGGACGGACGGAACGGGCGGCCGACGTGGTGTCGCCTCGAAGGAAGGTGGAGCGTGAGCGAGAAGCGGCGTGGACTCGGGCGTGGCCTGGGGGCGCTGATCCCCAACGGTGCAGCCGCTCCAGCGGCGGCCCGGGGCGGTGCGGCGGCGCCTCCGCCCGTCATGCGCCCCGGCGCGCGGCCGGTGGACCTCTTCTTCGACCAGACCACCGCGCGCCTGCCCCGACCGGCGGAGGAGTTCGACGAGCCTGTCGGGGAGTCCCCGGCCCTCGCCGACGAGCGCGCCGACGCGCCGGGGGAGCAGGTGGACGCCGACCCCGGTGAGGTCGTCGGCCCCGGCCAGGGCCCCTCCGCAGCGCCGGTCGACCCGCCCGTGAGCGACCCGGAGCCCTCCGCCCAGCCGCCCGCCGTGGAGCCCCCGCTCGACGCGGTCCCGGAGGGGGGATCCGCGGTCACGGACGACACGAGCGCGCAGGCACCGGGGGAGGGGGCCGCCGGCGACGGCCTGCTGCCGGTTCCGGGTGCCCGCTTCGCCGAGGTCCCGATCGCGGCGATCACGCCGAACCCCCGTCAGCCGCGGACCGTCTTCGACGAGGACGACCTCGCCGAGCTGGTCCACTCCGTCAGCGAGATCGGCGTGCTGCAGCCGATCGTCGTGCGTCCGGTCGACGCCGCCGAGGACGGTTCGCCGCGCTTCGAACTCGTCATGGGCGAGCGGCGCTGGCGGGCTGCCGCCGAGGCGGGCCTGGCCACGGTGCCCGCCATCGTGCGCGAGACCGCCGACGACGACCTGCTGCGCGACGCGCTGCTGGAGAACCTGCACCGCAGCCAGCTCAACCCGCTGGAGGAGGCGGCCGCCTACCAGCAGCTCCTCGACGACTTCGGGTGCACCCACGAGGAGCTCGCCTCCCGGATCGGGCGGTCCCGGCCGCAGATCAGCAACACGCTGCGACTGATGAAGCTGCCGCCGCTGGTGCAGCGCCGGGTCGCCGCAGGCGTCCTGAGCGCCGGTCACGCACGCGCGCTGCTGGCCCTGGAGGACGGCGGGGCGATGGAGCGGCTCGCGCAGCGCATCGTGGCGGAAGGGCTGTCGGTGCGCGCCGTCGAGGAGGTCATCGCGGTGGGCGACGCGGACAGCGCCCCGCGTCGTCGCAACCCCGCCGAACCGCGACCGGAGCTGGAGTCGCGCGCCTCGGCGCTCGGCGACCGCCTCGACACCCGCGTGCGCATCAGCATGGGGCGCACGCGAGGACGGCTCACGGTGGACTTCGCGGGCCTGGAGGACCTGGACCGCATCCTGCGGCTGCTGGACGCCCCTCCGGGCTCCTGAGCCCCGCAGGCACAGCACCCGGGCACCCGGGGGGGAGGGACCAAGGGGCCCTCCCCCCCCGGGTGTCAGCGCAGGGCGCCGTCCACCAGGGCGCGGTACACGGTGTCCGGCTCCATGCCCGCGGCCGCCACCGCCTGCGGGAGCAGCGACGTCTCCGTGGTGCCGGGTGCGGCGTTGGCCTCGAGGAACACCGGCTCGCCGTCCTCGCGCACCACGAGGTCCACGCGGGACAGGTGCCGCAGCCCCAGCGCCGTGTGGGCCGTCCGCGCCGCGTCCGCCACCCGCTGCGCGACCGACTCCGGCAGCCGCGCCGGGGTGAAGAACTCCGCCCGCCCGGCGGTGTAGCGGGCCTCGTGGTCGTAACCGCCGTCCGCGACGACCTCCACGGCGGGCAGCACCCGCAGCTCCCCGGCCAGCTCCACGACGGACACGGCGACCTCCGTGCCCGCCACGTGCCGCTGCACCACGGCCGTGTCGCCGTAGGCGAAGCACTCCGCCACGGCCCGTGCCAGGTCGCGCTCCTCGCGCACGACGCTCACCCCCAGCGCGGAGCCGCCGCGGGCGGGCTTCACCACCAGCGGCAACCCGGCCCAGCTCACCGCGGCGGCCAGCACCGCGTGCGCACCCAGGTCGCGGAACGTCGCGTGCGGCAGGGCCACCTCGCCGGGCACCGCCACCCCCGCCGCGGCCACCACGCCCGCCGCGACCGGCTTGTCCCACGCCGTCCGGCACGCCCCGGGGCGCGAGCCGACGTAGCGAAGGCCCAGCAGCTCCAGCACGTCGCGCAGCGCGCCGTCCTCACCCACCGCGCCGTGCAGCACGGGGAAGACGACGTCCGGGGCCTCCTGCGCCAGCCGCGGCAGCAGTTGCGCATCGGCGTCCAGGACGACGACCTCGCACCCGCTGACGCGCAGCGCCTGCGCCACCCGGGCCCCCGAGCGCAGCGACACGTCCCGCTCGTGCGAGAGCCCACCCGCCAGGACCGCCACCCGCGGGGCGCTCACGCCAGCTCCGGGCCCTGGGCCACCGCGTCCACGGCGCCGGTGCCTGGCGGGCGCGACTGCGGCCCGAACGTCTCCAGCACCTCCAGCTCGTCCTGCACCACGCCCGCCAGGCGCCGCACGCCCTCGCGGATGCGTTCGGGGGTGGGGAAGCAGTACGACAGCCGCACGTGCCGGCCGCCGCGGCCGTCGGCGTAGAAGGCGGTGCCCGGCACGAACGCGACGCGGCCGGTGACCGCCCGCGGCAGCAGCGCCCGGGCGTCCAGCCCCTCCGGCAACGTCAGCCACACGTAGAACCCGCCGACGGGCCGCGTCCAGGACGCCTGGGGCAGGTGGGTGGCCAGGGCGCCGAGCATCGCGTCGCGCCGCTCGCGGTACAGCTCCCGGAACACCTTCACCTGCCCGTACCAGTCGGAGGTCCGCAGGTACTCGGTGATGACGGCCTGCCCCAGCGTCGTGGGGCACAGGACCGCCGACTCCGAGGCCAGCACGAGCTTCTCCCGCACCGCCGGCGGCGCGACGGCCCAGCCGACGCGGTAGCCGGGCGCGAACGTCTTGGAGAACGACCCCAGGTGCACGACGTGCTCGGCGTCCATCGAGCGCAGCGCGGGCAGCGGGTCGCCGTCGAAACCGAGCAGCGCGTACGGGTCGTCCTCCAGCACGAGCAGCCCGTGGCGCCGTGCGACGTCGAGCACCTCCAGGCGCCGCTGCAGCGACATCGTCACCCCGGCGGGGTTGTGGTGGTTGGGCACCGTGTACAGCAGCTTCACCCGCCGCCCGGCGGCACGCAGCCGCACCAGCGCCTCCTCCAGCGCCGCCGGCTGCAGGCCGTCGTCGTCCATCGGCACGTGCTCGACGTGCGCCTGGTAGGAGCGGAAGACGCCGAGGGCGCCGACGTAGCTGGGTGCCTCGGCGAGCACGACGTCGCCGGGATCGAGGAAGATGCGTGCCACCAGGTCCAGGGCCTGCTGCGAGCCGGTGGTGACGACGACGTCGTCGGGGTGGGCGGTGATGCCCTGGGGGCGCACCACCTCGGTGATCTGCTCGCGCATCGCCGGCTCGCCCTGCCCGGAGCCGTACTGCAGCACCGAGGCGCCGCGCTGGGCGACCAGGCGCCCGGAGACCTCCGCGACCACGTCCAGCGGCAACGCCGGCAGGTACGGCATGCCGCCGGCCAGGGACACCACCTCGGGCCGGCTCGCGACGGCGAACAGCGCGCGGATCTCCGAAGCCGTCATCGTCGCGGTGCGCTCGGCGTACGAGCCCAGCCACCGGTCCAGCCGGCTGCCGGCAGCGGTCCCGGCCCCTGCCGCGGCGGGCGCGGCGGGCGCGCTGCCGGGACGGGGAACGGGCGGGTGCTGGCTCACGGCGGCCTCCAGGGGCTCGGTCTGCTCGCGCGACGGCGCTCGTCGCACCCCTGCCACCCTGCCACCTAGGATGCCCGGGACGCTCAGGGAAACCACGCAGGGAACCACGCACGCAGGGAACCAGGCAACCAGGCAACACGGAGGGGGCTGCCCCGGTGGGTCGTCGGATGGCGCCGTTGACGCTCGACACGGTCACCGACCTGCCGAAGGCGTCGCGCCGGTGCGTGTTCTGGGAGCTGGACGCCGTCGCCGCCCAGCGCGCCGAGGAGGCCGGGTACCCGGACTTCGAGAAGGAGGCGTGGATCTCCTCGGTGCTGCTCCAGTGGGGGCCGTGCGGCCGTCTCGTCCTCGTCGACGAGCAGCCGGTGGGGTTCGTCATGTACGCGCCGCCGTCGTACGTGCCGCGGCAGTCGGCGTTCGCGACGTCCCCGGTCAGCGGGGACGCGGTGCTGCTGACGACGGGGTGGATCGACCCGGCGTTCCGCGGGCAGGGCCTGGCGCGGATGCTGCTGCAGGGCGCGGCGAAGGACCTCACGCAGCGCGGGGCCAAGGCCGTGGAGGCGTTCGGCGGCACCTCGCTGGTGCCCGGTGGGGACGGCAACGAGGACTGCGCCCACGAGACGTCCGAGCCGTGCGTGCTGCCGGCGCACCTGCTGGAGTCGGTGGGGTTCACGGTGGTGCGACCGCACCACCGCTACCCGCGGCTGCGGCTGGAGCTGAAGAACGCGATCAGCTGGCGCGAGGACGTCGAGGCGGCGCTGGAGCGGTTGCTGGGCAGCGTGCGGGTGCCGGTGCTCAGCGGCATCGCGCACGGCTGAGGGCCTCCACCGGGCCCCCGGCGCCCCCGCTCGGGTGGCGCTCGCGCGGGAACGACCTATCCTCCGCCTCGAGCACCCTCCGCGGCGTCCCGCGCCGCGCGCCGGCGACCGTCCCCGGAGCCCGCTCACGCACCGGTGCGTCGCGGAGGTGCCCCCACCGGTGACGTTCTCGAGGAGGTTCTCGTGTTCGACGTTCCGGCGGCCGGCGTGGTCCTGGCCGCCTCGCTGACGATCGCCGCCGTGGCGGCCGGTGCCGTGGCCCTGTCCCTCGTCGCGGTGCTGGTCGTCGCGCTCACGGGGCTGGGCCTGGCGGGTGCGGTCCACCTGGCGGCGTGGATCGGCTTGCGGTGCGCGCGCCTGCGCGGCCGCGCGCGCGCGGGCGGCGCTCCGGCCGTGCTCCCCGCACCGCCCGTGCTGCGGTTGCCCCGGGCGCGCCGCGCACCCCGGGCGGAGGTGGAGCAGCCCCGGCATCCGCTGTCCGCCTGAGGGCCCCGGCCCGCTCGCGACCACCGCGGGTCGCGGCGAGCGCGAGCGAGCCCCGGCACCGCGGAGGCGGTGCCGGGGCTCCGGGGGCGTCCTGCTCAGCCGATGACGTCGGACAGCTCGGCCAGGATGTCCGGCTTCGGCCGCGCACCGAGGATGCTCTTGACGACCTCGCCGCCGGAGTAGACGTTCATCAGCGGGATGGACGTCACGCCGTACTTGGCGGCGGTGCGCGGGTTCTCGTCGGTGTTGAGCTTCACGATGGTGATCTTGTCGCCGTGCTCGGCGGCGATCTCCTCCAGCACGGGGGCGACGCGGCGGCACGGGCCGCACCACGGCGCCCAGAAGTCCACCAGGACGGGCTTGTCGGAGTTCAGGACCTCGGCCTCGAAGGTGTCGTCGGTGACGGCGGTGGTGGCGCTCACGGGCGGTCTCCTGCTTCTCGCGGGTTCTCGGGGACGGGGGGTGGTCAGCGCTGGCGCGGCTGCGGGCGCTCGACGGTGCCGGCGGACGCGGCCACCGGCACCTCGGTCTCCTCGCGGGGCGGGTCGACGTGCTGCTCGACGTCGCCGCGGGCGGCGAGGTACCGCTCGGCGTCCAGGGCGGCGGAGCAGCCCATGCCGGCGGCGGTGATGGCCTGCATGTACGTGTGGTCCACGACGTCGCCGGCGGCGAACACGCCCGGCACGTTCGTCCGGGTGCTGCGGCCCTCCACGAGCACGAAACCGTTCTCGTCGACGTCGACCTGGCCCTTGACCAGGGCCGTTCGCGGTTCGTGGCCGATGGCGATGAACAGGCCGGTGGCCGCCAGCTCGCGCTTCTCACCGGTGACGGTGTCGCGCAGCGTCAGGCCGCTGACCTTGTCCTCGCCGTGGATGCCGACGACCTCGGAGTTCCACGCGAAGCGGATCTTGGGGTCCTCGTGGGCGCGGCGGGCCATGATCTTCGAGGCGCGCAGCTCGTCGCGGCGGTGCACGATGGTCACGCTGCGCGCGAAGCGGGTGAGGAAGGTGGCCTCCTCCACGGCGGAGTCACCGCCGCCGACGACCGCGATGTCCTGGTCGCGGAAGAAGAAGCCGTCGCAGGTGGCGCACCAGCTCACGCCGCGCCCGGACAGGCGCTTCTCGTCGGGGAGGCCCAGCTCCCGGTACGCGGAACCCAGGGCGAGGACCACGGCGTGGGCGCGGAACGTCTGCCCGCCGCCGGTGACGACCTCCTTGACCTCACCGGACAGGCGCACGTCCACGACGTCGTCGGTGACGAGCTCGGCGCCGAAGCGCTCGGCCTGGGCGCGCATGTTGTCCATGAGGTCCGGACCCATGACCCCCTGCGGGAACCCGGGGAAGTTGTCGACCTCGGTGGTGTTCATGAGCGCGCCGCCGGCCGTGACGGACCCCTCGAACACGAGGGGCTTGAGCTCCGCGCGCGCCGCGTAGAGGGCCGCGGTGTACCCGGCAGGGCCGGAACCGATGACGATGACGTTGCGGACGTCGTCCACCGAGGGGCTCACCGAGGGGACCTGCTTCCTTGGATCCGGGGGCGCGACCGGGTCGCCGGTCGCGTGCTGGCTGCAACGGATCGTAGGGCGGGGCTGTTCCCCGGCGCCCGCACGGGCGCCGGGGGAGCAGCCGGACGGGTGGGCCGAGGGGTCAGGGCGTGCCGGGCACCGGCGACGCGGGGAGCTCCACCCGGTCGAGGGGCTCGTCGCCGGGGGTGCAGCCGAGGGCGACGACGACGACCTCGCCGGCGGCGCCGTCCGCGGGTGCCTGCACGACGAGGGCGGCCGGCTGCGAGCGCCAGGCGGCGATCTGCACGGCGGCGACGGAAGCGGCGTCCACGCCGGCGGCCCGGGCGCAGGCCAGGGCCCGCTCGGCGGTGGGGCGCTGGGACTCGTCGGGGGTGCCGGCGGACACCTCGGCGGAGGGGACGGCCGAGCTCTTGAGGTCCCGCTCGGCGTCCACGCCGGGCAGCGCGTCGGGGGCGGGCCGACCGCCCCCGGTCCCGCCGCCCCCGTCCGGGTCGCCGGTGGTTGCGGGGGCCTGCAGCAGGAGGGCCCCGGCGGCCGCGACGGCCGCGGTGTCGGCGTAGTCGGTGCCGCTGCGCAGCACGGGCGCCGCGAGGCCCGCGGCGCCCGCCGCCTCAGCGGCGGAGTCGCCCGCCCCGCCGGCGGTGCTGCCGCTGTCCGCGGCACCGCCGCCGAGCACGCCGTCGTCCACGAGGGCCCCCGCACCGGCCGCGACCACGCCGGCGGCGGCGACCGCGACGAGGGCGCTCCGCCAGCGCGCCGGGCGGGTGCGGCGGTGCTCCGCCAGCGAGGCGACGCGGGCGCCCGCCCCGGTGCTCGCGGGGGCGCCCCGCTCCGCGTCCCCCGCGTCCCCCGAGTGCTCCGAGTGCTCCGAGTGCTCCGAGTCCTCGGCGCGGGCGCGGGCCAGCGCGGCGTCCACGCGGGCGGCCACGTCGGCGGGCAGCGGGCCGACGGTGCCCGCGGCGGCACGCAGCAGCTCCCGGACGCGCGCCTCCTCGGGGGGCAGCACCTCGCCGCCCACCGGGTCCCCGGACCCCGTCACCCCGCACCTCCCGGCCGTCCCGGCCCGTCCACCGGGCCCCTGCTGTGACGCTCGGCGGCGCTCACCGGTTCCCCTCCGGCGCCTCGCCGCGCAGCAGCGCCGCCAGCGCGGTGCGCCCCCGCGAGCAGCGCGACTTCACCGTGCCGACGGCCACGTCGAGGATCTGCGCGGCCTCGGCCACGGGCACGTCGTACATGTCGACCAGCACCAGCGCCGCGCGCTGGGCCTCCGGCAGCAGCGCCAGGGCGCGCGTCACGTCGAGGCGGGCCTCCACGGCGGGGACCTCGTCGCGGGAGACGGCCGGGGCCGCGCCGGTGCGGGGGGCGTCGCCGTCGGGGCCGGTCCCCTCCTCCAGGGGCCGTGCGGGGCGGGCGGCACGGCGGCGGGCGCGGTCCAGGCAGGCGTTGACGACGATGCGGTGCAGCCACGTGGTGACGGCCGAGTCGCCGCGGAAGCGGCCGGCCGCGCGCAGCGCGGACACCAGCGCGTCCTGGAGGGCGTCGGCGGCCTCCTCCCGGTCGCCCGCGGTGCGCAGAGCCACCGCCCACAACCGGTCGCGGTGCCGGCGCACGACCTCACCGAACGCATCGGGGTCGCCGGCGGCGTGGGCGGCGAGCAGCTCGGCGTCCGTGCGCGGGTCGGGCAGCGCCTCGTTCACGGCGCCGCGGGCGTCCCCAGCACCTGGACGTCGCCGACGGAGACGCGGAACTCCCCGTCGGTGGTGGGTGCCTGCGTGAACCACAGCAGCAGCTGCCCGGTGCGCACCGGCTCGGGCGGGGTGAGGGTCTGCGCGCCGCCGGCGGGGGCCTGCGCGACGACGGCGGACCCGGTCAGGGGGTCCTCGCCGCCCGCGGTGGTGCGCAGCTCCACGGTGCCGCCCTCGCCGCCCGAGGTCAGCTGCACGGAGGTCACGTCCACCTCGGCGCCCAGGTCCAGCACGAGGCCCACGCCGTCCTTCAGGCCGCCGAAGGCCGCGGACTCGTAGCGCTCGCTGTCCCACGTGGTGGCGGGGTCGCCGTCGGTGACCCGCTCGGGGGCGGTGCCCTCCTCGCCGTCGCCCAGGGGGTCCACCGCGGTGACCGACGCCACCGGCAGGGGCGCCGGCGCGGGCGGCGGCGCGGGTGTGGGCGTCGGGGTGGGCACGGCGGCGGGTGCGCTCGCCGTGGCGGCGGGGGAGGTGGCCACCGGTCGGGTACCGGGGTCGTCGCCGTCCGGGCTCAGGCCCCGCAGCTGCCACAGCGCCAGGACGAGGCCGACGAGCACCACGGCACCCACGAGCGTGAGCACGAGGCGGGAGTCCTCCCGCTGGGGGCGCCCCGTGGAGCGGGGACGGGTGAACGGGACGGGCGGTTCCTCCTCGGGCACCACCTCGTCGCGGTTGCGCAGCCGGCTGCGGAACTCCGCCGTCGCCAGCTCCCCGCGCATCCGGCGCAGCGCGTCGCCGAGGTCGTCCAGCGACCACGGCGCCAGCTGCAGGGCCAGCTCGGCCGGCTCGCGCGGGCCGTCCTCGTGCGGGCCGAACGTCACCGAGCACAGGGTGTCGAGGTCGTTGGGCGCGTCGGGGCGCAGGTCCTTCAGGGGAACCGGCGGGTCCCAGCGGCCGCCCGTGGTGGGCGCCGCGGGCAGGCCGGGGGCGTCGGGCAGGTCGTCCACGCGCGGCCAGTGCCCGCTGAGCCCGGCGTAGGCGAGCGCGACGAGGCCCACGGCGTCGGCGCGGTTGGCGAGCGCTGCCGCGCGGGCGGGCGAGACCGCCGGCGGGTCCTCCTGCAGGGCGGCCTCCATCCCGATGCCCAGGACCCGCACCACCGCGTCCGGTCCCAGGACGACGGACTCGGGCGTCAGGCGGGTGTGGTGCAGGCCGCGGCGGGCCGCGGCGTCCAGGGCGCTGGCGGCCTCGCCGACGAGCCCGCGCACCGCGGCGGGCGTGAGGGTCCCCTCGCGCAGCAGGTCGCCCACGGACCAGCCCTGCACGGACTCCTCCACGACGAACGCCACGGCCCGCCGCTCGCCGGGCGCCGTCTCGTGCAGGTCGGTGCCGGCGTCCAGGACGCGGGGCACGCGCGGGTCGGTGAGGGTGGCGGCGCGCCGGCCGGCGTCGAGGAACTCCGCGGCGCGGGGGTCGGCGGCGTCGATCGTGCGCACCCGCACCCAGCGGTCGAGGGTGGTGTCCCAGCCGAGGTGGTCGGTGCTGGCGGAGGTGGGGGGCAGTTCGCGGTGCAGCACGTAGCGGTCCGCGATGGTGCTGCGGGCAGCCGCGTCCAGTGGTCCCTCCCCGTCCGGGGCGCACTGCGCGTGCGCCGGCGGGCCCGCGTCCGCGGGCCGGGGACCATGCTAGGGGGGCCCGGGCCGCGGGCGGGCGGACCGCGCCGTGGAAGCCGGTCACGGCGGTTCGGGCCCGTCCGTCCGCACCCGCCGCACCGGTGCCCGGGCGGCCGGACCACCCCGGACGGGTGGTGCGTCCCCGCCGGGCGCCCGCATCGGCGACCATCGGGGCGTGAGCACGACACGCCGCCCGGCGCCCGCCGCCCCCTCCGACCCCCCGGCGCACGACGCGTCGACGGAGTCGCTGGCCCGTTCCAGCGCCCTCATGGCGTCCGGGACGCTGGTGTCGCGGCTGCTGGGGTTCGTGCGCACCGCGGTGCAGGGCGCGGTCCTGGGCGTCAGCACGCAGGTCGGCGCGCAGACGTTCGACGTCGCCAACAAGGCGCCCAACGTCTTCTACATGCTGCTGGCCGGCGGGGTGCTCAACGCGGTGCTCGTGCCGCAGATCGTGCGGGCGCTCAAGCGCCCCGACGGCGGCGAGGACTACGTCAACCGGCTCGTCACCCTGGCCCTGGCCGTCATGGCGGGCGCCACGGTGCTGCTGACGCTCGCCGCGCCGCTGGTGGTGCGCCTCTACGCGCCGTCCTGGTCGGGGGGGTGGACGGCGCTGGCCACGCTCATGGCGTTCTGGTGCCTGCCGCAGGTCTTCTTCTACGGCCTGTACACGGTGCTGGGGCAGGTGCTCAACGCCAAGGGCAGCTTCGGGCCGTACATGTGGGCCCCGGTCGTCAACAACGTCGTCGCGATCGCCTCGCTGCTGGTGTTCGCGCTCGTCGCCCCGGGCGCGAAGGAGTGGTCCGCCGGGGACTTCGACGCCACCGCGATCGCGGTGCTCGCCGGCGGCGCCACCCTGGGCATCGTGGCGCAGGCGCTGGTGCTGCTGTGGCCGCTGCACCGCTCCGGGTTCCGGTACCGGCCCCGCTGGGGCCTGCGCGGCTCCGGGCTCGGGACCGCCGGCCGCGTCGCCGGCTGGACGTTCGCGGGCGTCGTGGTCGGCCAGCTGGTGTTCGTGCTCACCACGCAGATCGCGACGGACGCCGGCGAGTACCTGACGGTGAACGACCTGGAGGGCGCCACCAACGCCACCTACACGCCCGCCTACCTGCTGTTCATGCTGCCGCACTCGCTGGTGGCGGTCTCGCTCGTGACGGCGCTGTTCACCCGCATCAGCTCCGCCGCCGCGCACGGCGACACCGCCGCGGTGCGGCGCGACTTCTCCTCCGGCGCGCGCACCGTCCTGGTGGCGGGCGTGCTCGCCACCGCGGCGCTGGTCGCCCTGGGGCCGTGGATCGGCATCGCCCTGTTCGGCGACGACGGTTTCTTCGTCGGCCGGGTGGCCGCCGCGATGGCCCTCGGCCTCGTGCCCTTCAGCGCCACCTACCTGGTGCAGCGCGTGTTCTACGCGTACGAGGACGCCCGCACCCCGTTCACCGTCTCCGCCGTCGTCGCGGCCGTCATGGCCGCCGGGGACCTCGCCTGCTGGCTGCTGCTGCCGCCGCGGTGGACGGTCCTGGGCATCGCCCTGGCGATGAGCCTGTCGAACGTGGTCGGCGTCGTGCTGGGCCTGGCGCTGCTGCGCCGCCGGCTGCGCTCCCTGGACGGCGGCGGCATCGACGGCCACCTCGTGCTGCGCACCCTCGTGCGTGCGATGATCATCGGCGTGCTCTCCGGCGGCGCCGCGCACGGGCTGGCGCTCCTGATCGCGCGGCTGGGCGACTCGCGCGCCGTCGCCCTCGCGGTCGTCGTGGTGGGCGGGCTGGTCCTCCTGGGCCTGTTCGTCGCGCTGTGCCGGGCCATGCGGGTGCGCGAGCTGACCGACCTGGCCGCCCCGCTGCTGCGGCGGCTACCCCTGCCCGGTCGGCGCTGAGGAGCGCTGCCCGTCCTGCTCGGCGGGGGGCTCGCCGTCGACGTCGGCGTGCGGGGCGGCGTCCACCCGCCGGCGCCCGCGCCGCACCGCGCGCGCCAGGCCCACCACGAGCAGCGCCCCGGCGCCGCCGCCCACGAGGCCGGTCAGCCAGCCCTCGAGGTCGGCGCGCACGTTGACGTCCAGCCCCACCGGTTCACCCAGCAGCAGCCCCGAGGGGGTGCGCAGCTGCGCCTCCACCACGACGCTGCCGTTGGCCAGCGCCCGCACGGGCACCCCGACGCGCAGCTGCCCGCGGGCCGGCACGGTCTGCACGGGCACCGCCTCCAGCTGCACGCGGGGGCTGCGGGGGCGCAGCACCAGCTCCACCTGCACCGGCACCGACAGCTCGTTGACGACGGTGACGGGCAGCTCGGTTCGGGTCGCGGCGAGGTTCAGGACGCTGCCGGGCAGCACGTGCACCGCGCGCAGCAGCGCGGCGACGTCCTCCTCCAGGCCCCTCCGGCTCGCGCGCGCCTCGGGCAGGTGCCCGCGCCAGGACGTGGCCAGCAGCATCAGCGCCGAGCGCTGCGCGGCGCCGGTGGCGGACGCGGTGCCGCCCAGGGCCTCGCGCAGCTCCGCGAGGGTGGCCAGGGCGGCGTCGACGGCGGCGACGTGCACGGCGGGCAGCGCGGCCCGCGCCGACGCGGCCTCCTGCACGGGCACCTCGTCGCGCTCGACGTCGGGCACGGGCGTGGCCAGCAGGTCGGTCAGCGGCTGCCAGGCCCCCCACCCGGAGCCCTCCACGGCCGCGAGGAGGCCCTGCAGGACGGTGGGGCGCGGGTCCAGGGTGCGCGGCGCGACCAGGAGCAGGCTGCGGGGGTCGCTGGGCCGCTGCAGGGTGATGGTGGCGATCTCGGCGAGGACCCGCTGCACGAGCGCGGCGGGGCTGTCGCCCCCCTCCCCGGAGGTCCCCCCGCCCGTCGCGTCGTCCCCGCCGGCGGCTCGCACCAGCAGCGCGGACAGGGTGGTGTCGGCGACGAGCGCGCTGAGGCTCGTGCCCGCGCCGGTGCGCACGAGCGCGCGGCCGGTGGGCGTGTACGTGAGGTCGTCGCCGGTGGCGAGGGTCTCGTCGTCCAGGACGACGGCGGTGGCGCCGGCGGCGGCGGCCAGGGACAGCGCCCGCCGGTCGGCGGTCTCGTCGGCGGGCCAGGCCACGCTCGTCAGGACGGTCGCCGCCCCGTCCAGGGCGGCGCCCACGTCGGCACCCGCCGAGCCGGCCGCCGTCAGCAGCTCCGCGCCGGCGGGGGCGCCGGTCAGCGAGGCCAGGTCGGGGTCGCCGTGCGGCAGGGCCACGACGCAGCGGCCGGCCGCGGCGGCGGACAGCCGCTCGCGCCAGGCCTGCAGGGCGTCGGCGACCGGCGCCGGGTCGTCCGTCCCGGCCGGCAGCGACGCCGGCGACGCGTCCTCGGCCGGGTCGGCGGGCGGGTCGGCGGGCGCCTCCACCGCCCCCTCCGTCGGGGTGGCGGTGCCGTCACCCGTGTCCACCGGGCCGGTGGTGAGCGCGGTGGCCAGCACCGCGGGGTCCACGGCCCAGGAGGTGCGGGGGTCGCTGGACGCCTCCACCAGCCGCCCCAGGCGCCCGGCGACCTCCCCGGCGAGGCCGGCCGCCTCGCGGGTGCGGCCCGCCACCAGCGGTAGCAGCAGCGAGAGCAGGGTGGTGCGCACCCCCTCGGGGGCGCTGGAGACGAGGAAGGTGCGGGCCAGCCCGGCGCGCTCGCCGTCGGCGTCGACGACCTCCACGGCGGCCGGGTGCGCCCCCGGCCCGTCGCCCAGCTCCGCGGCCGGCAGGGTGAGGACGACCTCGGTGCCCTCACCGGGGGCCAGGGACCCGCCGGCGACGTCGGCGGTCCCGGAGGCGGCGGTGCCGCGGCCCAGGGAGGCGTCGGTGTCGGCGGACTCCCAGCGCTCCAGGGAGTAGCGCCCCACGACGGGGGAGCGCTGCGCGACCAGCCGCGCCGCCGCGCCCCGCAGCGCCTCGTCGCCGTCGTTGACCACGCGGGCCCGCACCGTGACCAGGGAGCGCGCCGGGTCGTCCGCGGCGTACGTGGTGGGGGTGACCTCCAGCACGGTGACCCGCAGCGGCAGGGCGTCGTCCGGGGCCGAGGCGGTGGGGGAGCTCGTGGCCGCGCGCGCCGGGGCCGCACCCGTCAGGGCCGCCGCCCCGGCCAGCCCGGCGAGCACGTCGCGGCGGCGGGGGCGGGGCGGCGCGGGGGGAGCGTCGGGGCGCTTCACGCGAGTTCGCCGAGCCGCAGCACGGCCGCCTCCACGGCCCTGCGCTCGTTGGGGAACGCCAGCCGCTCGTCCAGCTCCCGGAACGGCACCCACGCCACGTCCACGGCCTCGGCGTCCGGGTCGTTCTCGACGGTGAGGTGCCCGCCGACGGCCTTGAGCAGGAACAGGTGCACGACCTTGTGGATGCGCCGCCCGTCGGCGGAGAACCAGTAGTCGATGCTGCCCAGGCCCTCCACGACGACGCCGCGGATTCCGGTCTCCTCCTCGATCTCGCGCACCGCGGCCTGCTCGAGCGTCTCGGTGCCCTCCGGGTGGCCCTTGGGCAGGCACCACTCCAGGCGACCGGCCCGGTTGAGGCGGCAGATCACCGCGGCGCGCGGCTCACCGGTGCTGACGTCGACGACGAGCCCGCCGGAGGAGGTCTCCTGCACGGTGGGCAGCCGGCGGCGCGGCTCCCGGGCAGGTCTGACCATCGGCTCACTGTAGCCAGGGCGGCCGCTCACCTCTGGCACCCTTGGACCCCGTGCAGCAGCCCCAGGCGAACGACGGAGCGGACGAGGCGCTGGAGCGCGCGCTGGAGCAGGCGCGGGCCCGCGCGGTGCGGGCCCTGGAGCCGGTGATGCCGGTGCTGGTGGACCTCGGCCGCCGCTTCGAGCAGGCCGGTCACGAGCTGTCCCTGGTGGGCGGGCCGGTGCGCGACGCGTTCCTGGGCCGGCGCTCGGCGGACCTGGACTTCACCACCGGCGCCCGCCCGGACGACACGGTCGCGATCCTCAAGCGCTGGGGCGACGCGTTCTGGGAGGTGGGCCGCGAGTTCGGCACGATCGGTGCGCGCAAGCGCTCCGGCGGCGTGGACGTCGTGGTGGAGGTGACGACGTACCGCTCGGAGAGCTACGACCCCGACTCCCGCAAGCCCGAGGTGTCCTACGGCGACGACCTGGTGGGTGACCTGTCGCGTCGCGACTTCACGGTCAACGCGATGGCGCTGCGGCTGCCGTCGCTGGACTTCGCCGACCCGCACGACGGGCTGACGGACCTGGCGGCGGGGGTGCTGCGCACGCCGGTGACGGCGGAGCAGTCGTTCTCCGACGACCCGCTGAGGATGATGCGGGCGGCCCGCTTCGCCGCGCAGCTGCGGCTGCGGGTGGCGCCGGACGTGCTGGCGGCGATGACGGCGATGTCGGGGCGCATCGGCATCGTGTCGGCGGAGCGGGTGCGCACGGAGCTGGAGAAGCTGCTGCTGGCGGCCGACCCGGTGGCGGGGCTGCGGCTGCTGGTGGACACCGGCCTGGCCGACCACGTGCTGCCGGAGCTGCCGGCGCTGCGCCTGGAGATCGACGAGCACCACCGCCACAAGGACGTCTACGAGCACTCCCTCACCGTGCTGCAGCAGGCCGTCGACCGCGAGGACGGCCCGGACGGGGAGGTGCCGGGCCCGGACCTGCTGCTGCGCCTGTCGGCGCTGCTGCACGACGTGGGCAAGCCCCGCACCCGCCGGTTCGAGGAGGGCGGCGGCGTGAGCTTCCACCACCACGAGGTCGTGGGGGCGAAGATGGTCGCCAAGCGGCTGAAGGCGCTGCGCTTCGACAACGACACGGTCAAGGCGGTGGCGCGGCTGACGGAGCTGCACCTGCGCTTCCACGGCTACGGCGACGGGGAGTGGACGGACTCGGCGGTGCGCCGCTACGTCACCGACGCCGGCCCGCTGCTGCCGCGCCTGCACAAGCTGACCCGCAGCGACTGCACGACCCGCAACCAGCGCAAGGCGAACCGGCTCGCGGCGGCCTACGACGACCTGGAGGCGCGCATCGCGCGCTTGCGCGAGCAGGAGGAGCTGGACTCGATCCGGCCGGACCTGGACGGCACGGCGATCATGGAGGTCCTGGGCATCGGGCCCTCGCGCACGGTGGGGCGGGCCTACCAGCACCTGCTGGCGCTGCGCATGGAGCGCGGCCCGCTGGGCGAGGAGGCGGCCCGCGCTGAGCTGCTGGCCTGGTGGGCCCAGCAGCCCGAGTCCCAGCAGCCGGGTTCCTGACCCCCACCCCCACCCGCGGTGGTCCAGGAAGCCGCCTCCCCCTCGATCACCGCGGGGGAGGGGGAGCGGGGTCCGGGTCAGGGGGTGAAGACGCGCACCCGGTTCTTGCCGGCGGCCTTCGCCGCGTACATGGCCACGTCGGCGTGCTGCACGACCTGCTCGGCGTCCTCACCGGGGCCGCGGTGGGCCACACCCACGCTGGCACCCACCCGCACCGGCCCGCCCGGCACCGGGACCGGCTCGCACAGCGCCTCCACGAGCCGCCCGGCCAGGTCGGTGACGGCGGCGCCGGCCAGGCCGCGCACCAGCACCGCGAACTCGTCGCCGCCCAGGCGCGCGCACAGGTCCCCCTCCCGCACGGCCAGGCGCAGGCGCTGCGCGACGCACCGCAGCAGCTCGTCGCCGGCGGCGTGCCCGTGACCGTCGTTGACGACCTTGAAGTCGTCCAGGTCCACGAACGCGACGCTGAAGCGGGCCGCCGGGTCGGCGGCCGCGCGCTCGAGCGCCTCGGTGAAGGCGGCGCGGTTGGCGAGACCGGTGAGGTCGTCGGTGCGGGCCCGTTCGGCGAGGGCGCGGTGGGCGTCGAGGTTGCGCAGCGCCAGCGAGGACTGCGTGAGGACCGAGTGCAGCGCGGGGACGCCCTCGGCGGCCACGCGGTCCGGCGCTCCCACCAGGAGCCAGCCGTGCTCGAGCGCGGGGTGCGTGACGGCGACCCACTCGCCGGGGCGGTCGGCCAGGGCGTCCAGCGGCCCGCCGTCCACCCGCACCGGTCGGTCGTCCACGGCCCCCCGCACCGGCAGGTGCACCCCGGTCAGCACCTCCGGCAGCGGCCCCCGCCAGGCCCCGGCGGTGTGCAGGGTCCGGGCGCCGCCGGGTTCGGCCACCACCAGCACGCTCGCCAGCCCGGGGGTGGCCCCGCACACGGCGACCGCCGCTCGCAGGGCCCGCTCGACGACCTCCTCGCGGTCCGCGGCGCTCAGCAGCCCCCGCCCCAGCTCGGTCAGCGCGGTGCTGCGCAGCTGCCCCTGCTCACGGGCGAGGAGGGCGCTCGCCAGGTGGCGCGCGCCGGCCATCGTCACGAACAGCAGCGGCACGCACCCCAGCAGCTCGGTGCCCCGGCTGGAGCCGTCGTGACCGGGGACGAGGTGCCACAGCGACAGCCCGCCCACCATGCCGGCGACCACGAGCGTGCAGTGCAGCAGCGCCCGGCGGGAGGTGCCGTAGACGGCGCGGAACCACAGCCCGGGGAAGGCGAGGCCGAGCACCATCGTGGGCGGTGCGGTCAGGGCGACCGCCGCGCCCACGAGCGCCGCCTCGGCGAGGTCCGCGGCGAGCACGGCGCGGCGGGTGACGTAGCGGTGCACCCACACGAGCAACAGGAGGGCGGTGGCCGCCGTGGCCAGCAGCGCGGTGACCGGCTCGGCGCCGCGCACGGCGGTGGGGACCAGCAGGGCCGCCGACAGCAGCGCGATCAGGCAGAACAGCCACCGCGTCCGCTCCACGAGCTCCACGGGGCGTGCCCACCGGCGCAGCCGGTCCGCTCCAGCCGCCATCGACCTCACCACCTCCGCGGCGGGCCCGGTCGGGTGCCGTCGCTCACGGGGCACCGGCCGCGCCGGTGGACGTCCCCGTGCTGTGTTGTCGGCCGGTCGCGGCGCCCGGAGCAGCGCCCGTCAGGGTGAGGGTTCAACCGGGGCCGGGCGGCCGCTCCGGTCCGCTGGTGCCGGTCCGCCCCCGGCGGGTACGGGACCGGCACGGCGACCACCGACGAAGTGCTGCACGTCGTCCGCGACGCCGACCGCCCGGCGGGCGGGGACCACCCGATCGCCGCCGAGCAGGCCCGGCTGAACTCCACCTCCTGAACTCCACCTCGCGCATCGCCGCCGGTGAGCGCGAGGTGCCGCCGGACCCGGGGGCCGCGGGTCAGCGCGCCGGCGCTCCCCCGGTCCGCAGGATCCGCTGCACCGCGTCCGGGTCGAGGACGAACAGCTCCTCGCCGTCACCGGGGGCCGCGACCGACAGCACCGTCACCCGCACCCCGGCCTCGTCGACGTCCACCAGGCACGCGCCGGAGCCGCGCAGCACCCGCTCGGACCCGTGCTCCACGAGCACGTCGGTGCGGTTGGCCACCCCCGGCGCCACGACCGCCGTCAGCCCGCCGGGCAGCGTCGCCACGTAGGGGTGGTGGTAGTGCCCGCTGAGCACGGCGCGCGCGTCCGTGCCGGCCAGGGCGTCCAGCAGCCGCTGCGGCTCCTGCAGCTTCAGCCCCTCGTGCAGCACCGTCGGCGCCGGCAGCGGGGAGTGGTGCACCACGACGAGCGAACCCAGCGGAGCAGGCTCGGCGAGCACCTCGCGCAGCCGGTCCAGCTGCTCGTCGCCCAGCACCCCGTGGCCGTGCCGGGGCACGGAGCTGTCCAGCACGACCAGCCGCAGGCCGCGCGCGTCGTGCACGGAGCGCACCGGGCCGAGGACCTGCGTGAACGGGCCGGGCAGGTCGTGGTTGCCCATCGCGTACGCGACGGCGGCGGCGCCGTGCTCGCGGGCGAAGCCGCCGACGAGTTCGCGCACCGTCTCGTAGGAGTGCACGGACCCGTCGTCGGAGACGTCGCCGGAGACGACCACGGCGTCGAGCGGGCCGAGGCCCTCCAGGGACGCCAGCACGTGCCGGAGCACGGCGGTGGTGTCGACCTTCCCGCCGCCGTGCAGCCCACCGGGGGCCATCAGGTGCGTGTCGGACAGGTGCAGCACCCGGCTCACCGCTCGTCCTCCTCGACCGGGGTGCCGGCGGCGGTGTCCTCCGCCTCGTCGCCGTCGCCGTCGCCGTCCCCGTCGCCGTCGCCGTTGCCGCCGCCGTTGCCGCCGCGGGTGGCGGCGCTGGACGGGTTGGCCGTGGAGCTGGAGCCCGGGCTGGCCGTGGCCGACGGCGAGCGCGTCCCGGTGGACGTCGACGTGGGCGTCGGCGTGGGCGTGGGCGTGGCGACCTGCTCGGGTGCCAGGACCAGGTCGACGGAGGTGTTCACGTCCACCGTGGACTCCGGCGTCGGGCTCTGGGAGACCACGGTGCCGGGCTCGCCCTCCGCGTCGGGGTCGGTGGAGGTGTTGACGTTGAGGTTCAACCCGTCGAGCTGGTCCTGCGCCTCCTCCAGGGTCAGCCCCGTCAGGTCCGGCACGGTGACCTGCCCGCTGGCGACGTACAGCGTCACCCGGGTGTCCGGCGCGACGCTGGCGCCCGCCGCCGGGTCGGTGCGCACCACGGTGCCGGGCTCCGCGGACGGGTCCTCGTCGGTGGGCTGCGCCGAGCCGGGGTTCAGCCCCGCGTCGCTCAGCTCGTCGCGGGCGTCGTCCTGGCTGGAGCCGGTCACGTCGGGCACCCTCACGGCCGCGGGGCCGGTGGACACCGTCAGCGTCACGGTGGAGCCGATGACCGCGGAGGTCCCGGGCGCCGGGTCGCTGCTGATGACGTCCCCCGCGTCCACGGTGTCGCTCGCCTCCTCCACGACGGCCGGCTCCAGCTGCGCCCCGGTCAGCAGGTCCTCCGCGTCCTCCTGCGGCAGGCCCACGACCTCCGGCACGTCCACGGCCGTCGGCGAGGACGTCGCCGACGGGTCGGTGCCGCCGCCGTCGCCGAGGTTCAGCAGCGCGTACCCGACCCCGCCGATGCCGCCCAGCAGCACCAGCACCAGGAGCACCCACGGCCAGCGCCGGCCGCGCCGCTCCTGCGGCGGCTGCCCGTCGCCCACCTGCGGCAGGGTGCCCGTGGACGTCCCCGTGGACGTGCCCGGCGGTGCGCCCGGCACGGCGGGCGCGACGCGGGTGGCCGCGGTGGGCGGGCCCGTCGGCGGCAGCGCCGTGGTGGTGGCCGCCGGCACCGCGGTCGTCGGCGCGAAGCTCGCCCCCCGCAGCGGGCGGCCCTCCACCGCGCGGCGCAGGTCGTCGGCGAAGTCGCCGGCGCTCTGGTAGCGGTGCTCGCGGTCCTTGCTCAGCGCCATGAGCACGACCTGGTCCAGGGCGGGCGGGATGCTCGGCGACAGGGTGCTCGGCGGCTTCGGCTGCTCCGAGACGTGCTGGTAGGCCACCGCGACGGGCGCGTCGCCGGTGAACGGGGGCCGGCCGGTGAGGATCTCGTACAGCAGGCAGCCGGTGGAGTACAGGTCGCTGCGCGTGTCGACGGTCTCCCCGCGCGCCTGCTCCGGCGACAGGTACTGCGCGGTGCCCATGACGGCCGACGTCTGGGTGAGGGTGGCGGAGGAGTCGCTGACGGCGCGGGCGATGCCGAAGTCCATCACCTTCACCTCGCCCGCCGGCGTGATCATCACGTTGGCGGGCTTGATGTCGCGGTGCACGATGCCCATGCGGTGGCTGTACTCCAGCGCCCCCAGCACGCCCTCGGTGATGGACAGCGCCTCGGTGGTGGACAGCGGGTGGTCCGTGCGCAGCATGTCGCGCAGCGTCCGGCCCTCGACGTACTCCATGACGATCCACGGCAGGTCCACGTGCGCGCCGCCGTGCTCGGTGACCCGGTCGGCGCCCGTGTCGTACACGGCGACGATCGAGGGGTGGTTCAGCCCCGCCGCGGCCTGCGCCTCGCGGCGGAACCGCGTCTGGAAGGACGGGTCGCGCGCCAGGTCCGAGCGCAGCAGCTTCACCGCCACCATCCGCCCGAGCCGGGTGTCGCGGGCGACGTGGACCTCCGCCATGCCGCCGCGGCCGAGCAGGGCGCCGACCTCGTAGCGCCCGCCGAGCAGGCGCGGCGATGCCTGCCCGCCGCTGCTGGTCGATGCGTCCGTCACTGCGTTCCCCGTCCCCGTCGTCCCCGTCGTCCCTCGTCCACGCCCGCGGCGCGCCCGTCACCCATCGAGCGCCGCCCGCATGACCTGCTGCGCCACCGGTGCCGACAGCCGGCCGCCGTAGGCGCTGTCCACCGAGCCGCCGTCCTCGATGACCACGGCGACGGCCACCTCCCGGTTCTCGCCCTCGTCGTCCTGCGCCCACGAGGTGAACCAGGCGTAGGGGACCTGCCCCGCACCGCGCTGCGCGGTGCCGGTCTTGCCGCCCACGACGGCGCCGTCGATCTGCGCGCGCGTGCCCGTGCCGGACTCCACGACGGCGCGCATCATCTCCTGCAGCGCGGCGGCGGTGTCCTCGCTCACCGCACGGCCGAGCTCCTTCGGGGCGGGCTCGGAGATGACGTCGAGGGAGTCCGCCTCCCGCACGGTCCGGACGAGGTTCGGCTCCATGACGACGCCGTCGTTCGCGATGGCCGCGGAGACCATCGCCACCTGCAGCGGGGTCACCCGCACGTCGCCCTGCCCGATGCCGGCGTACGCCAGCAGCGGCCCGGACGCGTCCTCGGGGAACTGGCTCCGCGTCACCGACATCGGGATCGACAGGGGTTGCTCGAAGCCGAACGCCTCCGCCTGCGCGTCGAGGGCCTCGGCGCCGAGGTCCAGGCCGAGCTGGCCGAAGGCCGTGTTGCAGGAGATGCGCAGCGCGTCGAGCAGGCTGACCTGGTCGTTCGGCCCGCAGGCGGTGCCCTCGTCGTTGCTCAGCGTGTTGTCGGTCTGCGGCAGGTCCAGCTCCCGCGGGCCGGCCACGAGGCTGTCGGTGGTGTACTCACCGCTCTCCAGCGCCGCCGCGGCGGTGACCAGCTTGAACGTGGACCCCGGCGGGTAGAGCGCGCCGATCGGCCGGTTCGTCAGCGGGTCGTCCTCGTCGGCGAGCAGCGACTGCCACGCCTGCTCGGCGGCCTGGCCGTCGTGGGTGGCCAGCACGTCGGGGTCGTAGCTGGGGCTGGAGACCATGGCCAGCACGTCACCGGTGGACGGGTCGAGGGCGACGACGGCGCCCTTGCGCCCGTCGAGGGCGTCCCACGCGGCCTGCTGCACCTCGGGGTCCAGGGTGAGGGTGACCGATGCCCCGGCCGGGTCCTCCCCGGTGAGCAGGTCCGCGAGCCGCCGGTAGAACAGCTCGTCGGCGGTGCCGGAGAGCACGTCGTTCATGGCGCGCTCGATCCCGGAGGCGCCGTAGCGGATGGAGTAGTAGCCGGTGACCGGGGCGTACAGCTCACCGGCGGCGTACTGGCGCAGGAACTCGTACGGGTCCTCCACCTCCACGCTGGTCGCGACGGCCTGGCCGGCGCCCACGAGGATCGCGCCGCGCTCGCGGCCGAACTCGGCGTACAGCTGACGGCTGTTGCCGGGCATCGCGTTGAGGTCGCCGGCGCGCACGAACTGGATCCACGTCGTGGAGGCGAACAGCGCGAAGAAGAGGAAGGCGACGACGGCCGACAGCCTGCGCAGGGGACGGTTCACGGGATCCGCACCGCCTGCGTCACGCCGGTGTCGCCACCGGGCTCGGGACCGTTGCGCACCTCCACCGCGGGGCGGCGGGCCAGGTCGGAGATCCGCAGCAGCAGTCCCACCACGATCCAGTTCGACACCAGCGACGAGCCGCCCGCGGCGAGGAAGGGCGTGGTCAGGCCGGTCAGCGGGATGACGCGGGTGACGCCGCCGACGACGACGAACACCTGCAGCGCCACGGAGAACGCCAGGCCCGCGGCCAGCAGCTTGCCGAAGCCGTCGCGCACCCCGATGGCGGTGCGCAGGCCCCGCTCCACGAGCACGCCGTACAGCAGCAGCAGGGCGAACAGCCCCACCAGGCCCAGCTCCTCGCCGAACGAGGCGTAGATGAAGTCGGAGTTGGCGTACGGGACGATGTCGGGCCGGCCCCGGTCCAGGCCGGTGCCCAGCAGCCCGCCGTTGGCCATGCCGTACAGGCCCTGCAGCAGCTGGTAGGCGCTGTCGGCGTTGTCCGCCTCGAAGGGGTGCAGCCAGATGTCCACGCGGCTGCGCACGTGGGACATCGTCGTGGCGGCGAACACGGCCCCGGCGGCGAACAGGCCCAGGCCGAGCAGGATCCAGCTGACCCGCTCGGTGGACACGTACAGCACGGCCACGAACAGCCCGAAGAACAGCAGCGAGGTGCCCAGGTCGCGCTGCAGCACCAGCACGCCGACGCTGACGGCCCACGCGAGGAGGATGGGCCCGAGGTCGCGGGCGCGCGGCAGGCGCAGGAACAGCACCTTGGGCCCGGTCAGGGACAGCGCGTCGCGGTGCACGACGAGGTAGCCGGCGAAGAACACCGCCAGCGCGATCTTGGCGATCTCGCCGGGCTGGAACGACAGCGGGCCGATCCCGATCCAGATGCGCGCGCCGTTGACGGTGCGGCCCAGGCCGGGCACCAGCGGCAGCAGCAGCAGCACGAGGCCGGCGACCATCGCGGTGAACGTGTAGCGGCGCAGGATGCGGTGGTCGCGCAGCACCACGACGACCGCCCCGGCGGCGGCGACACCCAGCGCGGACCACACGAACTGCCGGGACGCCGAGCCGGTGCCCTCGGCCAGGTCGAGGCGGTGGATCATCACCAGGCCCAGGCCGTTGAGCAGCGTCGTCACCGGCAGCAGGACGGGGTCGGCGTGCGGGGCGCGCCAGCGCAGCAGCAGGTGCAGGACCACGGCGAGCGCGCCCAGGCCCCCGCCGTGCACGAGCAGCCCGGCGGGCAGCGCCCCCTCGCCGGTGAGGCCCAGCACGGCCCAGGCGCCGCACGCGATGAGCACGGCCGCCACGACGAGCACGAGCTCGACGTTGCGGCGCGTGGTCGGGTAGACGGGCAGGACGGTGGCCATCAGCCGACCCCTCCGCAGTCCTCGGCGGGCGCGTCGCCCGGTGTGCCGGTGGTCGTGGGCGTCCCCGGTGCGCTCGCCGTCGCCTCCGCCGCCGTCAGCGCCGCCGCGGGGGCGGCGGTGGGCGAGGTCGTGGGCGAGGTCGTGGGCGAGGTCGTGGGCGAGTCGGTGGACGCAGCGGTGGGCGAGGGGTCCTGCGCCGCCGCCCGGCAGTCCGCCGCGAGCTCCTCGAGGTTCTCGATGGTCTGCCGCGCCTCGCTGAGCCCGGACGCGCTGATGCGGTCGGTGACCCGCGCGGCGTACGTGCTGGGCAGGTCGCTGAGGGCGATGCCGGTGCGCTCCACCACGCGCGAGGTGCTCAGCGGGCCGATGTCCTGCGTCAGGCCCTGGAACAGGGCCACGCGGGAGTCGTCGACCCCCACGAAGTACTGGTGCTGGCTCCACCGCCACCCGCCCCACGCTCCGGCGGCCAGCAGCACCAGCAGCAGCAGGGGGCCGGCGATCCAGCGGCGGCGCGCCCGCTGCCGGCGCGTGCGCTCCGTCCGGTCGCGGGGGCCGGGATCGTCGTCCTCCTGGTCGTCGTCGCCCTCGCGGGGCGCGCGCAGCGCCGCGGCCCGCGCCGCGGGGGTGCCGGCGGCGCTGGAGCGGCGGGGCCGGTGGAACGCGGCCGCGCCCACGACCTGGGGGGTCGTGGACGGCGGGGGCCCGCCGCCGAGCTCCACCACGTCGGCGACCACGCAGGAGACGTTGTCGGGGCCGCCGCCGCGCAGCGCCAGCTCCACGAGCCGCTCGCAGGTGGCGTCGGGCGCCTCGCCGGCGGCGAGGGTCTCGGCGAGGGTCTCGGCGCTGACCACGCCGGACAGGCCGTCCGAGCACAGCAGGTAGCGGTCGCCGGGGCGGGCCTCGCGCACCGACACGTCGGCGGTGTCGTCGTCGCGGCCCGTGAGCACCCGCATGATCACCGAGCGCTGGGGGTGCCGCTCGGCCTCCTCGGCGCTGATGCGGCCCTCGTCGATGAGCGACTGCACGTAGCTGTGGTCGCGGGTGAGCTGGGTCAGGACGCCGTCGCGCAGCAGGTAGCCGCGGGAGTCGCCGATGTGCGCCAGGACGAGGCGCGAGCCGGCGCGCAGCACCGCGGTGACGGTGGTGCCCATCCCCGCCAGCTCGGGCTCGTCGGCCACCCGGCGGCGCAGCTGGTCGTTGGCGGCCTCCAGGGCGTGGTGCAGGTGCTCGGCGGCGTCGTCGCTGCCGTGGGACTCGCCGTCCAGGCCGGCGAGCTCCCCGACGGCCAGGGAGGAGGCGACGTCGCCGCCGGCGTGCCCGCCCATGCCGTCGGCGACGACGAGCAGGTGGGGGCCGGCGTAGCCGGAGTCCTGGTTGGTGGAGCGCACCAGCCCGACGTCGGAGCGGGCGGCGTAGCGCAGGGCGATGGCCACGGTCCGCTCACCTCCGCAGTTCGAGGACGGTCCGCCCGATGCGCAGCGGCGTGCCGGGCTCGAAGGGCACCGGGGTGCTCAGGCGGTCGCGGCCCAGGTAGCTGCCGTTGGTGGACTGCAGGTCCTCCACGAGCCAGCCGGTGCCGCCCTCGGCGGGGGTGATGCGCACGTGGCGGGTGGAGGCGTACTCGTCGTCCAGGACCAGGGTGCAGTCGGCGCCGCGGCCGATGAGGACGGGTGCCGACCCCAGCGCGAGGGTGGTGCCGCGCAGCGACCCCTCCACGACCACCAGGGTGGCGCGCTCGCGCCGCGGGGCCTCGGGGGGCGCCTCGGTGCGGCGGCCGCGGCCGCGGTCGCGCTCGGTGCGCCGCGCGGTGACGCGGGTCCCGAGCAGGTCGGTGCGCAGCACGCCGACGACGGCGAGCACGAACAGCCACAGCAGGGCCAGCAGGCCGAGCCGCAGCGCGGTCAGGGTGAGCTCGCTCACGGGCTCCTCAGGTCCAGGCCTCGTCGCGGCGCGGTGCGCGGTAGACCGCGCGGGTGCGTCCGAGGGTGATGGTCGCGCCGTCGAACAGGTCCGTGGAGGACACCCGCTCGCCGTCGACGAACGTGCCGTTGGTGGAGCCGAGGTCGACCAGGCGCGCACCGGCGGGGCCGACGCGGACCTCGGCGTGCCGGCGGGAGACGCCGGGGTCGTCGACGACGACGTCGGCCTCGGAGCCGCGGCCGAGGACCGTGACGGCCTCGGTGAGCACGTACCCGCGCCCGTCGACCTCCAGCTGGGGCCTGCCGGCGGTGGAGGTGCGGGCGGTGGCGGGCGCCACCCGCCCCTTCACCGTGGAGCTGAGGACGCGGAAGACGCCGGTCTCCAGGTCGTCGGACTCGTGGAAGTCCACCCGCACGGGGCCGACGAAGGAGTAGCGCTGCTTCTCGGCGTGCTGGGTGACGGCCGCGACGAGCTCGTCGGCCAGCGTGTCCTGCCAGGAGGCGATCTTGTCGTGGTCGGCGCGACCGAGCTCCACGATGAAGCTGTTGGGCACGAGGGTGCGCCCGCGCGCCAGGACGGCGGCGCGGTCGTCGAGCTCGCGGCGCAGGGCGCTGGCGACCTCCACGGGCTGTACCTCGCTGCGGAAGGCGCGGGCGAAGACGCCGTTGACGGCTCGTTCGACCCCGCGCTCGAACCGGTCGAGCACTCCCACGCTCCGCCCCCCTCCTCGAGAACCCCGCTGCTCCGGCTCCCGCATCGTAGCCGCGGGAGCCCTGCCGGCCCCGTCGGGAGAGCGGGGGCGTCCGTGGAGGCCTCGTGGACCTGCTAAGGTCTTCATGTCTGCGCGAGTGGCGGAATAGGCAGACGCGCACGGTTCAGGTCCGTGTGCCCGAAAGGGCGTGGGGGTTCAACTCCCCCCTCGCGCACAGGGTGAAGGCCCCGGTCGATCTCGACCGGGGCCTTCGTCGTCCCCGGAGTGCTCCCCGGCGCGAGTCGCGCCAGGCTGGGCCCCGTGGGACTCATCGGGGTGACGGGTGCGACCGGGCACGTCGGCGGGCGCGTGGCGCGCGCCCTGGCGGCGGCGGCCGTGCCGCAGCGGCTGGTGGTCCGGAACCCCTCCCGGGCCCCCGACCTCGTCGGCGCCGACGTGCGGGCGGCCGCCTACGACGACGGCGAGGCGCTGCGCCACGCGCTCGACGGGGTGGACGTGCTGCTGCTGGTGTCCGCCTCGGAGGCCGCCGGCCGCGTGGCGCAGCACCGCGCGGCCGTGGAGGCCGCCGCCGCGGCGGGGGTGCGGCGCGTCGTCTACACCTCGTTCCTGGGGGCGGCGCCGGACTGCACCTTCACCTTCGGCCGCGACCACGCCGCCACCGAGGACCTGCTCGCCGCGGCCCGCCTGGAGACCACGGTGCTGCGCAACTCCTTCTACCTCGACGTGCTGCCGGAGTTCGTCACCGACGGGGCGCTGCGCGGCCCGGCGGGCGAGGGGCGGCTGGGGGCCGTGGCGCGCGCCGACGTCGCCGAGGTCGCCGTGGCCGCGCTGCTGGACGAGTCGCACGCCGGGCGCACCTACGACGTGACCGGGCCGCAGGCGCTGAGCATGGCGGAGGTCGCGCGGACGATCACCCGCGTCACCGGGGAACCGGTGCGCTACGTGCAGGAGACCGTGGAGGAGGCGTACGCCTCCCGCGCCGGGTTCGGGGCGCCGCGCTGGGAGGTGGACGGCTGGGTCAGCACGTACACCGCCGTCGCCGCGGGTGAGCTGGACGTCGTCAGCGACGTCGTGCAGCGCCTCACCGGCCACCCCGCCCGGACCCTGGAGGACGTCCTGCGCACCCGCTGACCCCTGGTGCGGGGACGTCCGCGCGCCTAGCGTCGCGCCGTGAGCACCGACCGCGAGCAGCAGTTGCTGGACCTCGTCGCCGCCACCCGCAACGGCGTCCTGGTGACGCTGAAGCGGGACGGGCGCCCGCAGCTGTCCAACGTCACCCACCACTACGACCCCGCCCGCCGGCTGGTGCGGGTGTCGATCACCGCCGGGCGCGCCAAGTCGCGCAACCTCGAGCGGGACCCGCGCGCCTCGCTGCACGTCAGCGCCGACGACTTCGGGTCCTGGACGGTCGTGGAGGGCGACGCGGAGCTGACCCCCGTCGCGCAGCGCGAGGACGACGCGACGGTGGGGGAGCTGGTGGACCTGTACCGGTCGCTGGCCGGTGAGCACCCCGACTGGGACGACTACCGGGCGGCGATGGTGCGCGACGGCCGCCGCGTGGTGCGGCTGCCCGTCGGGCGGGTGTACGGGCAGCTGCCCGGCTGAGCCCGGCCCGGCGACACCTCCCCGCTGGCACGGGCCGCGCCGCCGTGGTGGCGTGGGGCGTCGACGCGGACGAACCCAGGGAGGACCCCGATGCTCTCCGAACGGTCCCGACCGGTGCTGGAGGCGACCCTGCCCGTGGTCGCCGACAACGTGCAGCTGATCGCGAAGCGCTTCTACGGGCACATGTTCGCCGCCCACCCCGAGCTGTTCGACGGCACCTTCAACCGCGGCAACCAGGCCCGGGGCGGCCAGCAGGTGGCGCTGGCCGGGTCGGTGGCCGTCTTCGCCAGCGCCCTGCTCAAGACCCCCGAGCAGCTGCCCGAGCAGCTGCTGTCGCGCATCGCGCACAAGCACGCCTCGCTGGGCATCCGGCCCGAGCAGTACGACGTCGTGCACGAGCACCTCTTCTGGGCCGTCGGCGACGTCCTCGGCGACGCGGTCACGCCGGAGGTGGCCGCCGCGTGGGACGAGGTGTACTGGCTGATGGCGTACGCGCTGATCCACCAGGAGAGGGGCCTGTACAGCGCCCGCGGGGTGCGCCCGGACACGGTGTGGCGCCCGTGGCGGGTCGCGCGGAAGGTCCGCGAGACCGACGACGTGGTGACGTTCGTGGTGGAGCGCACCGACGACCGCCTGGTGAAGACGTCCCTGCCCGGGCAGTACGTCACCGTGCAGGTGCCGCTGCCGGACGGCGTGCGACAGCCGCGCCAGTACAGCCTGACCCGCGCCGACGACGGCCGGCACCGGCAGTTCTCCGTCAAGCGCGTGCACGGCGGCGGGGAGCCGGACGGCGAGGTGTCCACGGCCCTGTGCGAGTCGGTGGGGGTGGGCGACGAGCTGACGCTGTCGCTGCCCTTCGGCGACGTGGTCCTGGACGACTCCGGCCGCCCGGTGGTGTTCGCCAGCGCCGGCATCGGCGTCGCGCCGATGGCGGGGATGCTCTCGCACCTGGCCGCCGCCGGTTCGGGCCTGCGGGTGCTGCTGCTGCACGCCGACGCGCGGGAGGACTCCTTCGCGCTGCGCGAGCAGGTGCTCGCCGACGTGGCGGCCCTGCCGAACGCCTCCGCGCACGTGTGGCTGGAGCGGGGCGGCGGCGAGGGCCTGCCGGTCGGCGGGGTGTCCCGCGGGTTCATGGACCTCGCGGACGTGGACCTGCCCGAGGACGCCCTGTACTACCTGTGCGGGCCGATCCCCTTCATGCGGGCGGTGCGCACCGCGCTGCTGGACCGGGGGGTCTCGCCGCGCGACGTGCAGTACGAGGTGTTCGGCCCGGACCTGTGGGCGGCGGACCTGGCCGCCGAGCCGGCCCCCGGCGCGCTCGCCGCCGGGTAGGCCGCCGCTCGTAGGGTCGCGGTGTGCCCCGACCTCGCGACCACGCCCCCTCCCGCGACCGCGACCGCGAGCACGCCGGCGCCGACCTGGCGGGTGCGCTGCACCGGCTGCACGACGGCCCGTACGCGCGCTACCGCTCGCTGACGGGCCGGCGCTGGCCGCTGCTGCCGGGGGCGACGTTCTCCCTCGTGCGCGGGCAGGCCGACCCGTTCGCCCCGCCGAGCCGGTGCGAGGTGCGGGTGGACGCGGCCACCGCGGGGTTCGCGCCGCTGGGGCTGGACGCCCCGGCGCGCCGCCGCGCGCTCGCCGGGTACCTGGCCCGCCGGGCCCGCGCCGCGGCCGGCGGCACGTTCCGCGTGGACGCGGGCGGGCAGGAGGTGCTGCAGCGCAGCAGCTGCGAGGTCGGTGCGGACGGGTCGGTGGTGCTGCGGTTCGGCTACCACCTGCCCGGCCCGCGCCGGCGGATCGACGGCCGCACCGCGGCGCGGGACCTCACCGGGGCGTTGCCGGAGCTGGTGCGCTCGGCGCTGCTGGCGCCCGCGCTGGACGCGGCCGAGGTGCGCGCCTTCGTCGACGCGGTGGAGGACGCCGCGGTGCTGCGGTCCCGGCTGCCGGAGCTCGGCCTGGTGGCCTTCGTCGCCGACGGCGCGGTGCTGCCGCGGCGCAGCGGCGTGGACCCGCGCCCGGCGCTGGACGCGGTGCCGTTCACGAGCCCGCCGTCGCTGCGCGTGGAGGTGGACCTGCCGCACCGCGGCCGGGTGAGCGGGATGGGGGTGCACGAGGGCGTCACGGTCGTCGTGGGCGGCGGTTTCCACGGCAAGTCGACGCTGCTGGCCGCGCTGCGGGCGGGCGTGCACGACCACGTGCCCGGTGACGGGCGCGAGCTGGTCGTCGCGGTCGCGGACGCGGCGGCGATCCGCGCCGAGGACGGGCGGGCGGTGACGCGGGTGGACGTCGGCGCGTTCGTCACCGGCCTGCCCGGCGGGCTGGACCCGCGCGACTTCAGCACCGCCGACGCCTCCGGCTCCACGTCGCAGGCCGCCGCGGTCGTGGAGGCGCTGGAGGCGGGCAGCCGCCTGCTGCTGGTGGACGAGGACACGGCGGCGACGAACCTCATGGTGCGCGACGCGCGCATGCAGGCGCTGGTGGCGAAGGGCGCCGAGCCGCTGAACCCGTTCGTGGACCTGGTGCGCTCCCTGCACACCGACCACGGGGTCTCGACGGTGCTGGTGGTGGGCGCCTCCGGCGACTTCCTCGACGTGGCCGACCGGGTGCTGCTGATGCGGGAGTTCCGCTGCGAGGACGTCACCGAGCGCGCCCGCGAGGTGGCGGCGACCCCGACGGGCCGGGCGGTGGAGGTGGAGGGCTTCCCGCCGGTGCGGCACCGGGTGGTGGACCCGCGCTCGCTGGACCCGCGGGTGCGCGATCGGCGCAAGGTGTCCGCGCGCGGCACCGACGCGCTGCTGTTCGGTGAGCACGACGTGGACGTGCGGGCGGTTCGGCAGTTCACCGACCCCTCGCAGGTCGCCGGTGCGGGGTACGCGCTGGACCACCTCGTCGCGGCCGGTCACCTGGACGGGCGGCGCGCGCTGGCGGCGGCGCTGGAGCTGCTGGTGGCGGACCTGGCCGGGCCGGTGGACGGGTGGACGGGCGGGGCGAGCGCCGACGTGGCGGTGCCGCGCCCGCACGAGGTGGCGGCGGCCCTGAACCGCCTGCGCGGTCTGCGCGTCCTCGGGCTGCGCGACACCCCCGGGGGCTGAGCCGTCCGCCGGGGTTCCGGTGGCGGGGGAGGGGCGGCGCCGTCAGGGTGGTGAGCCGTGAGCACTCCCAGCGACGAGACCGGCAAGAGCACCCGGCCGACCGACCGGGTCGACCCCACGGACAACGCCGAGGTGCGCGCCGTGGAGGAGGGTGGCAGCCGTCAGGTGGCCCGCGGGTCGGACGGCGGCATCCAGCCCTCGCCCGCGCGCAGCCCCGAGGACCCGCTCGGCACCGAGGAGGGGATCCCGGCGGGCACCGGTGCGGGCGACCCGCTGGCCGGCGTCCTCATCGACGAGCGCGACGCCGAGCAGGCGGTCTCCGGGGACACCGGCCCGGAGAGCTCCTCCGGGCGCTAGGCCCCGGCCCGGGGGCCGCGGTCCCCGGCGGGGGTACCGCCCTGCTGCTGCGCGAGGAGGTCGCGGATCTCCGTGAGCAGCCGGACGTCCTCGCTGGGGGCCGCCGGCTCGGGCGCCTGGTTCTCCTTGCGCAGGGCCAGCAGGCGGTTCAGCGGCGTGACGACGAGGAAGTACACGACGGCCGCGACGATGAGGAAGTTCAGCACCGCGCCGACGACCGTGCCGAACTGCAGCCCCACCTCCTGCGCCTCCCCGTCGACGGTGATCGTGCGCAGGGGCACCACCCACGTCCCGGCCAGGTCCGGGCCGCCGCCGATCGCGGCGACGAGCGGGTTGATGAGCCCCTGGACGACGGACGTCACCACGGCCGTGAAGGCGGTGCCGATGACCACGGCCACCGCCAGGTCGATGACGTTCCCGCGCAGGACGAAGTCGCGGAAACCGGTGACGAGTTTCACGGGTGCCTCCCGGGGCGGCGGTGTTCGGGCACTGGGACCCTAGGGGCGTGGACGGTCCGGGGGCGAGCGGTGCGGGTGGTGCCCCGGCGGGGGTCGTCGTGGTGGGTCTGGGGGCGGCGGGCGCGAGCCTGGCGTGGCGGCTGGCGGGTTCCGGGGTACCGCTGCGGGTCGTGGAGGCGCCGGTGTCCTCGGGCCGTCGGACCCGGTCGCGGACCTGGTGCACGTGGGGACCGGCCGGGCCGGGGCCGTTCGGCCACCTGGTGTCGGCGTCGTGGCCGAGGGTCCGGCTCGTGCCGGTCGCCGGCGACGACGTCGTCGCGCACCTGGGCGGCTGGCGCTACCGGATGCTGCGCTCGCAGGACCTGGACGCCGCGGTGCGCGAGCGCCTGGCCGGTGCGGGCGTGGAGGTGGAGGAGTTCGCCGTCGACGACGTGGCGGAACTGCGGGAACCCGGGTGGACGGTGGTGGACACCCGCCCGGTCCCGGTGCCCCGCACGGGGCGGACCCTGCTGCTGCAGCACTTCCTCGGCCGGCGGGTGCGCGCCGAGCGCCCGGTGTTCGACCCCTCGACGGTGACGCTGATGGACTTCCGCCTCCCGCAGCCTGCCGGTGGGGTGGCGTTCGGGTACGTGCTCCCGACGTCGCCGCACGAGGCGCTGGTGGAGTACACGGAGTTCTCGGGCGGCGTCCTGGACGCCGAGCGGTACGAGGAGCTCCTGGCGGAGTACCTGCTGCGCAGCGGGATCGGCGAGGTGGAGGTGCTGGGCACCGAGCGCGGCGTCATCCCGATGACGGACGCGGACTTCGCGCCGTCCGGTGTTCCCGGGGTGCTGCGCTGGGGGGCGGCGTCGGGGTCGGTGCGCCCCTCGACGGGCTACGCGTTCAGCGCGCTGCAGCGCCAGGCGGACGTCCTGGCGGCGCGGGCGCGGGAGGGTTCACCGCTGGTGCTGCCGCCGGCGCACCGGCGCCGGCACCTGCTCATGGACTCGCTGGTGCTGGAGGCGCTGGCGTCCGGCCGCGTGGACGGGGCGGGGTTCTTCACGGGCCTGTTCGCGCGGAACCCGGTGCACCGTGTGCTGGGTTTCCTGGACGGCGGCACCGGCCCCGCGGACGACCTGCGCCTGATGGCGTCGTCGCCGCGGGGGCCGATGCTGCGGACCGTCCTGGGGAGGGTGGTCCCGAGGGTTCCCCTCAGGCGTTGAGCACGGCCTCGACGTCGAGCTCGAGGTCCACCTTGTCGGCGACGACGAGGCCGCCGTTGTCGAGCTTGGCGTCGAAGGAGATGCCGAACTCGCGGCGGTCGATGCGGCCCTTGGCGGAGAAACCGGCGCGGGTGCCGCCGTAGGCGTCGGGCCCGAACCCGGAGACCTCCATCGTCAGGGTGACGGGGCGGGTGACGCCCTTGAGGGTGAGGTCGCCGGTGAGCAGGAAGTCGTCGCCGTCGTGGGTGAGGGCGGTGGAGACGAACGTCGCCGACGGGTGGGTGGCGACGTCGAAGAAGTCGCCGCTGTGGACGTGGGCGTCGCGCTGCTCGTTGAAGGTGGTGAGCGAGGTGACGTCGACGGTGGCGTGGACCGAGGAGCCGGTGAGGTCGTCGGTGGTGACGATCTCGCCGGACACGGCGCCGAGCCGGCCGCGGACCTTGCTGACGGCCATGTGCCGCACGGTGAAGGACACCTCGGAGTGCGAGGCGTCGATGGTCCACGTGCCGGGCAGGTAGCCGGGCACCTGCGGCGGGGCCGCGGGGGCGGGCAGCGTCGCGGTGGCGGTGCCGTTCGCGGTGGTGCTCGCCGCGCTCTTCTCGTCGTTCTTCTTGCCGAACCAGCCCATCGTGGTCTCCCCAGGTCGTTGAGTCTTCAACTTCTGGGTCGACAGTAACCCCTTCTCCCTTGAAAGTGCAACTACTTCCCCGGCTCCCCACCGCGGGGTGGGGAGCCGGGGAGGGGGGCGGGTCAGACGACCGTGCCGCGCTCGAAGAACCAGGCCACCGTCAGCGCCACCGGGTCCACGGACCCCTCGTGCACGGTGCCGCGGGCCCCGTCCGCAGCCGCTCGGTACGCGGCCGTCAGCGCCGTCACCGCCGGGACCCCCGCCGCGTCGGCGCCCGCCAGGGCCCGCGCCGCCGGAGCCATCGCCCGCAGCACGGGCTCCCCGCCGTCCTCGCCCGCGACGCCGACGTGCCCGGCGGCCAGCGCCAGCTCGTGCGTGCCCACGTCCCCGCTGCACACCCGCGCCAGGTCCTCGAACCAGGCGCTCAGCGGCTGCAGCGGCCCCCGGGTGCGCGAGACGCCGCGCGCCACCGCCTCGAACACCTGGGCGGGGGAGGCGCCCGGCGGCTGCCCGGCCACCTCGGCGTCGGCCGCCAGCACCGTCTCCACGAGGGCGCCCGCCACCCCGTCGAGCTCCACCCGTCTGGCCAGCACCTGGTCGCGGAACCCCGTCCACCAGGCCAGCACCCGTCGTCCGTCCAGGTCGGCCGAGCGGTTCCCCCGCACCGGCCGCACCGGCCGTCCCTCGTGCAGGACCTGCAGCAGGTCCTGCGCCGTCGTCGCCCGAGCGTCCACGTCGTCCTCCTCCTCGAGGTGGCTCGAGCGTCGCACCGGGGGCGGCGGGTCGCCACTCGGCGGGACGGCCGTGCCGGGCACACCCGGGTGGTGACGCACCGTAGTCAGATTTTCCGGAAGTGCGTCCTCAAGCGTGCGGGGAGGGGGACCGATGGCACTGGTGTCGGTGACGCTCAGTCCCGATCACGACTGGAGGAGAGTCACCGTGTCCGCTTCCCGCGCCTTCGCCGCCCTGCTCGTCGCCGGCTCCGTGCTCGCCGGTTCCGCCGCCCTGGCCCCCGCCGCCACGGCCGCGCCGAAGAGCACCGTGAAGGTCTCCGTCGCCAAGGACTCCGGGAAGACCGGCCACCTGCGCGACGCCTCCACCGGCCACCTGCGCAGCGTCGTCACCGGCCACCTGCGCTGACGCCCCCGGCGCCCCCGCCGCTGCGTCGCGGTGGGCGCGCTCAGGACGCCGGCACCTGCCGGTCGGGACCGACCAGGGCCGCGTAGTCCCCGGCGGTGACGGGACCGGCGGTCCGCTCCCCACCGGGCAGCGGGACCTCCAGGACCTCCCCGTCGCGCAGCAGCAGCACGCTCAGCACGCCCGGCGCCGTGGTGGCGGTCAGGACCACCTGCCCCACCGCCAGCGGCAGGCGGTCGGCGGCGATGTTCTGCGCCAGACCCTCCACCGACACCCGCGCCGTGCCGTCGGCGACGTCCACCGCGCTCAGCCGCACGTCCGGGCCGAGGGCGCTGCTGAGCCCGTCGGCGCGCTCCTGCTGCCCCGGCCCGGCCGACAGCCGGTCCAGCAGGTCCCCGAGCCGCGCGGGCGTGCCGGTCCCGGCCGTGCCGCCGCGGCCCAGCGGCACCGCCAGCAGCCGGTCGTCCTGGAGGAAGTACACCCGCGGCCCGTCGCTCGGGGCTGCGGTGGTGGAGCTGTCCGCCGACGGCACGGGCGCCGGCTCCATGAGCCCGTACGGCACGTCGGTCGGGCCGATCTCGCGCACCTGCCCGTCGGACGGCGCGCCGCAGGCGGCCAGCACCGCCGCCGCGGCCAGCGCCACCAGCGGCCCGCGGGCCCTCATGCCCGCTCCCCGGAGACGCGCGCCGCCGGAGCCGCCGTCCCCGCCGCCCCGGCGGGAGCGGGCGCCACCGGCAGTTCCACGACGAAGCGGGCCCCGCCGAGGGGGGACGCCGCGCAGCGCACCGTGCCGCCGTGGGCGCGCACCGTCTCCGCGACCAGGCTCAGCCCCAGACCCGAACCCGGCAGGGACCCGCGCGAACCGGCGCGCGCGAACCGCTCGAACACCCGCTGCCGCTCCCCGGGCGGCACGCCCGGGCCCGCGTCGTCTACGAGGAACCGCACCCGGTCCCCGGTGCACTGCACCCCGACCTCCACCAGCCCCTCGCCGTGCCGGTCGGCGTTGTCGAACAGGTTCACCAGCGCCCGGGCGAGCTGCTGGGTGTCCACGTCCACCAGCGCGCCGGGGCCGTCGGCGCGCACCGGGACGTCCGGGCGGCCGCTGGCGTCCAGCGCCTGCCGGGCCAGGCTCGTGGCACCCGTGCGCACGCGGGGGCGCCCGGCCGCGCCGGACTCCAGGCGCGCCAGCTCCAGCAGGTCGTCCAGGGTCTGCTGGAAGCGGTCCAGCTCGCGCGCCACCAGGTCCAGGGCCTGCTGCGAGCGCGGCGGCAGCTCGTCGCGGCGGCGCTGCAGCAGCGCGACGCTGGTCACGAGGGTGGTCAGCGGTGAGCGCAGCTCGTGGCTGACGTCGGCGCTGAAGCGCACCTCCCGCTGGATCTGCTCCTCCAGCGCGTCGACCATGCTGTTGAAGGAGCCGACGATCGTGGCCAGGTCCGGGTCCGAGGTGGGCGGCAGGCGGATCCCCAGCTCCCCGCCGGCGATGCTGGCCGCGGTGCGGGCCACCGCGTGCAGCGGCGCGACCGCCCGCCGCGAGGCCCACACCCCCAGCAGGGCGCCGCCGACGGCGGTGGACAGCGCGAACGCCGCCAGGGCGTTGCGCACGGCGACGAGGGTGCGCTCCAGCTCCGTCGTGACGGCGACCTCGTAGAACTCCGCGCCCACCCCGGGCAGCGGCACGCCCACCGCGAGCGCGGCCTGCCCGTCCACGCGCGTCCACGTCACCCCGGCCGTGCCGGAGGCCACCGCGTCCCCCAGGGCGGCGGGCACGTCGTCGCCGCCGACCTGCAGGGACCCGGAGTACCAGCGCCCGTCGCGGCGCACCAGCAGCTCCGAGCCGCTGGGCGGCGCCACCGCCCCCAGGACGTCGGTGACGCTGACCCCGGAGGTGCGCAGCCCGTCGCGCACGGAGGAGGCGTCGACGAACGCCTGCCGCACGGCGGTGTCCTCCCGCTGGGTCAGCAGGTACTCGCGGGTCACCGCGTGGGTGCCGATCGCCGCGAGCGTGGCCAGGACGGTGGCGCCCAGGGTGAAGGAGACGGTGATGCCGGCGCGCAGGCCCGGCGACCGCGGTCGCCTCACCGGCGGTCCAGCCGGTACCCCAGGCCGCGCACCGTGGTCACCAGCCGCGGGGCGGACGGGTCGGGCTCGATCTTGGTGCGCAGCCTGCGCACGTGGACGTCGACGATCCGCTCGTCGCCGAAGAAGCCCCGGTCCCACACCCGCTCCAGCAGCGTGCGCCGGCTGAGCACCCGCCCCGGCGCCTCGGCCAGCTCCCGCAGCAGCCGGAACTCGGTGACGGTCAGGTGGACCTGCTCGCCGCCGCGGCGCACGGTGCCGGCGGCGGCGTCGAGCACGAGCGGGCCGTCCACGGAGTCCAGGACCAGCGCCTCCTCCGCGGCAGCGGCCCCCTCGGCGCGCCGGCGCAGCGCCCGCAGCCGCGCGAACAGCTCCCCGAGGTCGAACGGCTTGGTGACGTAGTCGTCGGCGCCGGCCTCCAGGGCGGCGACGATGTCGCTCTTGTCGTGCCGGGCGGACAGGACGATCACCGGCGACTCGCACACCGGCCGCACCCGCCGGATGAACGTGAACCCGTCGATGCCGCCGAGCATGAGGTCGACCACCAGGACGTCGGGCTGCGGGCCCCGCACGACGGCGGCCAGGGCGTCCTCGGCGGCGCCGCAGGCGGTGACCAGGTAGCCCTCGTCCTCCAGCGCCAGCGCCAGGGACGTCCTGATCCCGTCGTCGTCGTCGAGGACCAGGACGTGCGTGGACACGTCGGCATGCTGCCAGCGCCGCACCGCCCCGCGCCGACCGGGGGGTGGCCCGATCACGGATCGTCACGCAACCGCAAAGGAGACGACCGGGGAAACGCAACACGCCTCGGTCAGAGTTCTGCTCACGCCCCGCACGGCAGCGGCGGGGCGGCCAACGTCCCGCACCTCCCGGTGCGGGCCGCACCGGGAGGGAGCGTGGGCGTGGTGCAGGTCCTCGACCGCGACAGGACCGCCGGGGCGACGACGGCGGCGACCGAGGAGGGCGTCACCGTGGTGGCGCTCCACGAGGGCTGCCTGCGCCAGGGCGTCGGCGCTCTCCGCCGCAGCCTGGGCGAGGCGCTGGACTCCGGGACCTCCACCCTCGTGGTGGACGTCTCCGGCGTGGAGCACCTGTCCTCGGTGGTCGTGGCCCTGCTGCTGCGCGCCAAGCGGTGCTGCCGCGTGCGGGGCGGCCGGGTCGTCCTGCGCGGGCTGGGCCGCGACGACCTGGACGTGCTGCACCGCACCGGCCTGGCGCCCCTGTTCGACATCGAGCCGGCCACCCGATGACCCGCACCGACGGAGCGACCCGAGGAGCCACCGTGACCCCCACCATCCCGACCTTCACCGCCGAGCTCACCGCCCAGGTGGAGCTGGCCCTGTCCGAGCAGCGCGCGGCCGAGGTCCGCGGCGACACCGAGGCCGCCGAGGTCGCGGCCGGGCGCGTCGCCGACCTGCGGGAGCTGCACGCGCGCTCCGCCGAACCCCTCGTCGCGCCGGTCTGAGCACCGGTGCGGTGAGGCCCCGGTCGGGGGGTCGACCGGGAGCACCGGGACGGGAGCGGGTCGACGGAGCCCCGCCCCCGCCCCGGTGACGACCCCGCGCGCCACCGGCCGCGGGCGCCCCCGCCCGGACGTGCCGACGGCAGCCCGGATGGACAGCCCGCCGCGGCGCCGTTAGCAAGGCTGCCGTGAGCACAGCGACCACCGATCCGCGCGACGCCCGGGCCGACGCCCGGTACCGCGCCTACGCGCACCGCAGCGAACGGCTGGCGACGGTCGTGGCCGTGCTGTGGCTGGTGGCGTACTCGCTGCCGATCCTGCAGCCCGCGCTGCCGGAGCAGGTGCGGACCGCGTGCCACGTCGTGCGGACCCTCACGTGGGCGGCGTTCGGCGTGGACTACCTGCTCCGGCTGGCCCTGAGCCGGAACCGCGCGCGCTTCGTCGCGACCCACCCGCTGGACCTGCTGCTGCTGGTGCTGCCGATGCTGCAGCCGTTGCGTCTGCTGCGCCTGGTGACGGTGCTGCGCCTGCTGAACCAGCGCGCCGGCACGCGGCTGCGCGGCCGCGTCGGCCTGTTCGTGACCTCCGCGACGATCCTCATCGGTTTCAGCGCCGCCTGCGCGGTCCTGGACGCCGAGCGGGACGCCCCGGGGGCGACCATCACGACCTTCGGCGAGGCCGTGTGGTGGGTGGCGACCACCATCACCACGGTCGGGTACGGCGACTACTCCCCGGTCACCGCGACCGGCCGCGCCGTCGCGGTGGGGCTGATGCTCTCGGGCATCGCCCTGGTCGGCGTGGTCACCGGGTCGCTGGCGTCGTGGTTCCTCGACGAGGTCCGCGACACCTCCGGGGCCGACGCCGAGGCCACCCGGGCCGACGTGCAGCGGCTCGCCGAGGAGGTCGGCCGGCTGCGGGAGGAGCTCGCCGCCCGTCCCCGCCCCGGCACCCCCTGAGCCCCGGCGCCCGGGGGCACCGGGGCTCAGGCGGCGGGCAGCGGCTCCGGCAGGCGGCGCAGCAGCTCGGCGGTCGCCGCGGCCGGGTCGTCGGCGCCGGTGATCGCCCGCACGACCACGACCCGGCGCGCACCCGCCGCCACGACCTCCTCCACCGTGGAGAGGTCGATCCCGCCGATCGCGAACCACGGCGTCCCGGCCGCGCTCACCGCGGCGTGCCGCACGAGGTCCAGGCCGGTCGCGGCGCGTCCCGGTTTCGTGGGCGTCGCCCACGTCGGGCCCACGCACGCGTAGTCCACCTCGGGGTCGGCGACCGCCGCGTCGAACTGCTCGGGGGAGTGGGTGGAGCGGCCGACCAGGGTGCCGGCGCCCACGAGCCGGCGGGCCGCCGCGGGCGGCAGGTCCCGCTGCCCCAGGTGCAGGACGTGCGAACCGGCGACGGCCGCGACGTCCGCGCGGTCGTTGACGGCCAGCAGGCGGCCGTGCCGGCGGGCCGCGTCCGCGAACACCTCCAGCAGCTCCAGCTCCTCGGCGGCCTCCAGGCCCTTCTCGCGCAGCTGCACGACGTCCACCCCGGCGCCCAGCGCGGCGTCGAGGAACTGCTCCAGGTCGCCCTCGCGCCGGCGGGAGCCGGTGCACAGGTACAGGCGGGCGGCGCGCAGCGCCTCGCGCGGGTTCAGGGGTTCTCGCGTCTGCTGGGGTTCCCCGGTGTTCGGCACCTGGACGAGTGTGCCAGCGGCGGGGGTATGGTGACCGCACCACGGGAGCCCGGGATCGCGGGCTGAGAGGGCGAGCGCACTCGCCGACCGTCGAACCTGCTCCGGGTAGTGCCGGCGAAGGGAGAGTGCTGGTGGTTCCCCCCTGGGGTTCCCCGGCCGCGCACGGCGCGGTCCCGGGCCGCGTCGTCGTGCTCGGCGGCGGGGTGGTGGGGGCCGCGTGCGCGTGGCGCCTGGCCGGGCGCGGCCACCGGGTCGTGCTGGTCGACCCCGTGCCCGGCGGCGGCGCCTCGCGCGCGGCGGCCGGGATGCTCGCCCCCGTCAGCGAACTGCACCACGGCGAGCGGGAACTGCTGGAACTGGGCCTGCTCGCAGCGGCGGGTTTCCCCCGGTACGTCGCGGACGTGGAGCGCGCCGCCGGCGGTGCACCCACCGGGTACCGGGCCTGCGGGACGCTGGTGGTCGCGCTGGACGCCGGTGACCGCGCCCGCCTCGCCGACGTGCGCCGCGCCCAGGAGCGCCTCGGCCTGGACGTCCGCGCCCTCACCGGCCGGGAGTGCCGGCGCCTGGAACCCCTGCTCGACCCCGGGGTCAGCGGCGGAACCCTGGTGCGCGGCGACCACCAGGTCGACCCCCGGGAACTGCTGCGGGCGCTGCGCGCGGCAGCCCGGGACCGCGGCGTCGAGCACGTCGCCGAGACCGGTGAGGTCCTCGTCGAGGACGGGCGCGCCTCGGGGGTCCGGCTCGCCGGCGGTGCGGTGCTGCGCGCGGACCTGGTCGTCCTGGCGACCGGTGCGCGCGCCCACCCGCACGCCCCGGTGCGCCCGGTGAAGGGGCAGGTGCTGCGCCTGCGGATGCCCCCCGCCGGCCACCTGCTGACGCGCACCGTCCGCGGCGTGGTGCGCGACCGCGACGTGTACCTGGTGCCCCGCCGCAGCGGGGAGCTCGTCGTCGGGGCCACCACGGAGGAACGGGGTTTCGACGAGGCGGTGACCGCCGGCGCGGTGCACGACCTGCTGCGCGACGCGCAGGCGCTCGTGCCGGGCGTGGCGGAACTGGAACTCGTGGAGGTCCTGGCGCGCTCGCGGCCGGGTTCCCCCGACAACCTGCCGCTCATCGGGTTCGGCGAGGTGCCCGGCCTGCTGCTGGCGACCGGGCACCACCGCAACGGAGTGCTGCTGTCGGGGATCACGGCCGACGCCGTGGCGGCGCTGGCCGCCGGCGAGGACGTCCCGCCCGAGGTCGCGGCCTGCGACCCGGGGAGGTTCGGGTCGCGCACCGCGGCCCGCGAGGAGGTGAGGGCCCGGTGACCGGGAGTTCGAGCGGGGAGGTCGAGGTGCTCGTCAACGGGGAACCGCTGCGCGTGCCGGAGGGGTCCAGCGTGGCGGAGGTGGTGGCGCGGTTCGCCCCGTCGCTGGAACCCGGCCGCGGCGTCGCGGTCGCGCTGTCGGAGGAGGTCGTGCCCTCGGGCCGCTGGGCACGCACGCCCGTCGCCGCGGGAGACCGCCTCGAGGTGCTCCAGGCGGTGGCGGGAGGGTGAGCGCGCCGACGACGGAGGGCACCGGGACGCTGCACGACGACCCGTTCGTGCTCGCCGGCCGGGAGTTCCGCTCCCGCCTCGTCACCGGGACGGGCGGGGCGGCGAACCACGACGTGCTGGAACGCGCCCTGCGCGCGTCCGGCACGGAACTGACGACGGTGGCGCTGCGGCGCGTCGACCCGGCCGCCCGCGGTTCCCTGCTGGACGTTCTCGAGCGCGCCGGCGTCCAGGTGCTGCCGAACACCGCCGGCTGCCGCACCGCGCGCGAGGCGCTGCTGACGGCGCGACTGGGCCGCGAGGCGCTCGGCACGGACTGGGTGAAGCTGGAGGTCGTCGCCGACGAGGACACCCTGCTGCCGGACGCCGTGGAACTCCTCGACGCCGCCGAGCAGCTCGTCGACGACGGTTTCACCGTGCTGGCCTACACCAACGACGACCCGGCGCTGGCGCTGCGGCTGGAACGCGCGGGGTGCGCCGCCGTGATGCCGCTGGGCGCGCCGATCGGCACGGGGCTGGGGATCCTCAACCCCCACAACATCGCCCTCATCGCCGAGCGCGCCGGGGTCCCCGTCGTCCTGGACGCCGGCATCGGCACCGCGTCCGACGCGGCGCGGGCGATGGAGCTGGGCTGCGACGCGGTGCTGCTGGCCACGGCCGTCACGCGCGCGCAGGACCCCGAGCTGATGGGGTCGGCGATGCGGCACGCCGTGCTGGCCGGCCGCGCCGCGCGGCTGGCCGGCCGCATCCCGCGGCGCTCCCTCGCGCTGGCGTCCTCCCCGTGGGAGGGCCTGGCGGACCTGGAGCCGAACCCGTGAGCGCCCGGCTGCCGCCGCTGGTGCGGCCGGCGCCGGACCTGACGGACCAGGAGCGCCGCCGCTACGCGCGCCAGCTCCTGCTGCCGCAGATCGGCGAGGAGGGCCAGCGCCGGCTGAAGGCGGCCCGCGTCCTCGTCGTCGGCGCCGGTGGGCTCGGTTCCCCGGCGCTGCTGTACCTGGCGGCCGCGGGCGTCGGCACGATCGGCGTCGTCGACGACGACGTGGTGGACGAGTCGAACCTGCAGCGGCAGGTGCTGCACGGCACCGACGACGTGGGCCGCCCCAAGGTGGACAGCGCCGCCGACGCGGTGGCCCGCGCGAACCCGCTCGTGCGGGTGGTCCGCCACCGCGAGCGGCTGACCGCGGGCAACGCGCTGGACGTCGTGTCCGGGTACGACCTCGTGCTCGACGGCTCCGACAACTTCGCCACCCGGTACCTCGTCAACGACGCGTGCGTCCTGGCGGGCAGGCCCTGGGTGTGGGGGGCGGTGCTGCGGTTCGACGGGCAGGTCGCGGTGTTCTGGCAGGGGCGCGGGCCGACCTACCGCGACCTGTTCCCCGAGCCCCCCGCGCCGGGGACGGTGCCCTCGTGCGGGGAAGCCGGTGTCGTGGGCGGGGTGTGCGCGGCGGTGGGGTCGACGATGGTCACCGAGGCCGTCAAGCTCATCACCGGTGCCGGTTCGAGCCTGCTGGGGCGCGTGCTGGTGCACGACGCGCTCGCGATGACGTGGCGGACCCTGCGCCTGGCCCCCGACCCGCGCCGCGCCCCCGTCACGCGGGTCGCCCCCGTGGACGAGGTGTGCGCGGTGGACGACGCGGACGTGCCCGGGCTGGACGCGGCGGAACTGGCGCGGCGCCTGCGCGAGCGGGACGCGGGCCGCGACCGGTTCGTCCTCGTGGACGTGCGCGAACCCGCCGAGCACGCCGCGCACGCCGTCCCCGGGTCCGTCCTCGTCCCGCTGGCGGACCTGCTCGCCGACCCCGGCGCCGTCGCACCCGGTGAACCGCTGGTGCTGCACTGCGCCGGGGGGACCCGCTCGGCGCAGGCCCTGCGCGCGCTGCGCGAGCACGGCCGGGCCGACGTCGTGCACCTGCGCGGCGGCATCGCCGCCTGGGACGCCCTCGGCGCCTGACCCCACCCGCTACAGGAGGTTCCCCGTGAAGGCCGCTCGTTTCACCGGACCCGGTCGCCCGATCGAGGTGCAGGAGGTCCCGCGCCCCGAACCCGGCCCCGGTGAGGTCCTCGTCCGCGTGCGCGCCGCTGGCGTGTGCGCCACCGAGCTGCACTTCACCGAGGGCCTGCTGACCCCCGCCCGCACGCCGATCACCCTGGGGCACGAGGTCGCCGGGACCGTCGAGGGGGCCGGCGCCGGCGTCACCGGGTGGGCCCCGGGCGACCGGGTCGCCGTGCACTACCTGCACTCCTGCGGCGACTGCCGGCAGTGCCGGCGCGGCCGGGAGAACCTGTGCGCGTCCCCGCGCGGGATGCTCGCGTTCGCCTCCGACGGGGGTTTCGCGGAGTTCCTCGCCGTACCCGCGCGCAGCCTCGCCCGCGTCCCGGACGCGCTGACGTTCGAGCAGGCGGCACCGGTGGCGTGCAGCGTCACCACCGCCCTGCACGCCGCCGCGGTCGCCGACGTGCGCGCCGACGACGTCACCGTCGTCTACGGGGCGGGCGGGGTGGGTTCGGCGCTGGTGCAGGTGCTGCGCCACCGCGGGGCCCGCGTCGCAGCCGTCGCCCGCTCGCAGCGACGTCGCGACCTGGCGCGGTCCCTCGGTGCCGAGTGGGTCCTCGACCCCGCCGACGGGGACGTCGGCGCACAGGTGCAGCGCCTCACCGGGGGCGCGGACGCGGTGTTCGAGCTCGTCGGCACCGCCGCCACCGGGCGGCAGGCCCTCGCCGCGCTCGGTCCCGGCGGGGCGCTCGTCTACGTCGGCTACTCCGCCGAGCGCGTCGAGCTGAACCCCGTGGAGCTGGTGGTGCCCGAGCAGCGGATCCTCACGTCCGTCTCGAACACCCTGGCGGAGCTGGAGCTCGGCCTGGACCTCGTCGCGCGCGGCGTGGTGCGCAGCGTCGTCGACCGCGTCGAGCCGCTGGACGCGGTGGACGAGGTGCTGGGCGCGCTCGCGCGCGGCGAGGTCACCGGCCGCGCCGTGCTGGTGCCGTGAACCCCGCGGGACGGCAGCTGCACCTCGGCGCGTTCCTGTACGGGACGGGCCACCACGCCGCCGCCTGGCGCCACCCGTCCTCCGACGTCGAGCGCCTCGGGGACGTGCACTGGTACGAGGACCTCGCCCGCACCGCCGAGCGCGGCCTGTTCGACGCGGTGTTCTTCGCCGACGGGCAGTCCACCGGTGACGTCTCGCTGGGCCCGGGCTGGTTCCTGGAACCGCTGACCACCCTGGCGGCGATGGCCCGCGCCACCGAGCGCGTCGGCCTGGTCTCCACGGTGTCCACGACGTTCTGGCAGCCGTTCCACGCCGCGCGCACGCTCGCCTCCCTGGACCACCTGTCCGGTGGGCGCGCCGGGTGGAACGTCGTCACCTCCATGCACGACGCGGAGGCCCGCAACTTCGGTCTGGACGCGATGCCGCCGTCGGAACGGCGGTACGAGCGCGCCGCGGAGTTCGTCGAGGCCGCCCTGGCGCTGTGGGACTCCTGGGACGCCGACGCCCTGGTGCTGGACCGCGCCGGCCGCTACGCAGAACCCTCCCGCGTGCACCGGGTCGAGCACCGGGGCGCGCACTTCTCCGTGGACGGCCCCCTGACGGTCCCGCGATCCCCGCAGGGCCGCCCGGTGCTGTTCCAGGCGGGCGCGTCCGACGCCGGCCGCGACCTCGCCGCCGGCCGTGCGGAGGGCGTCTACGCCGTGGCGCACGACCTGCCCAGCGCGCGGGCGTACCGCGAGGACGTGCGCCGCCGCGCCGCCGCCGCGGGCCGCGACCCCGACGCGCTGGTCGTCATGCCCGGTCTGGTGGCGTTCGTGGGGTCGACCGAGGAGGAGGCGCACCGGTTGCGGGCGGAACTGGACGTGCTGCTGCCGGTGGAGCACTCCCTGGCGCAGCTGTCGACGTTCGTGCGGCAGGACTGCACGGCGTGGGACCTGGACGCGCCCGTGCCGCCGCTGCCGCCCGCGGAGGGTTTCCCCGGCCCGCGCGGGCGCTACGAGACGGTCCTGCGGATCGTGCAGGTGGAGCGCCCCACCGTGCGGGAGCTGCTCGGTCGCCTGGCCGCCGGTGGTGGGCACTGCACGGTCGTCGGTGCTCCCGAGCAGGTCGCCGACCGGGTCGAGGAGTGGTTCCGCGGGGGAGGGGCGGACGGGTTCAACCTGATGCCGCCGGCACTGCCCGCCTCGCTGGACGCGTTCGTCGACCACGTCGTGCCCGAGCTCCAGCGGCGCGGCCTGTTCCGCCGCGAGTACGCCGGCACGACCCTGCGCCAGCACCTGACCGGGTGAGGGACGCGCGGGACGGGTTGGTCCCGGCACCCCGCCCGGCTTACCATCGGTGGAGAAGTCCAGGGTCCGGGCGCCTCAGTGGCTGGGGGTGGCGCCGCCGCACTGGAGGCTACCCGTGGACCGCCACGACGTCCTGACCCCGCCACCCGCCCGCCCCGCCGGGGCCCTCGCCGCCTACCGCCGTCTGCCCGCCGTGGCCGGCTGGCCGTACCTCGCCGTGTCCGCGCTGGCGCGGCTGCCCGTGTCGATGGTGCCGATCGCCGTGCTCGCGGCCGTCACCTCCACCAGCGGCTCGGTCGCCGTGGGCGGTGCCGCCAGCGCCGCCACCGCCGTGGGGGAGGCGCTGGGAGCGGCGGGCGCCGGCGTGCTGTGCGACCGGCACGGCCAGCGCCGCGTGCTGCTGCCGCTGGTCGCCGCGCACCTGGTGGCCCTGACCGCGTTCGTGGCCGTGCTGGGCGGGCCGGCCGCGCCGCTGCTGGTCGCGGCGTTCGTCACCGGCCTGACGCTGCCGCAGGTGGGGCCGCTGTCGCGGGTGCGGTGGATGCGGCTGTCGCCCGCGGACGTGCGCACCGCGCTGGCCTACGAGGGCGTCGTGGACGAGCTCTCGTTCGTGGCGGGCCCGACGGCCGTCGGGCTGATCGCGCTGGTCGCCGGTGCCGGCACCCCGCTGCTGGCGGCCGGTGCGGTGACGGCGGTGTTCGCGACGGCGTTCGCGCTGCACCACACCCACCGGGCGACGACCCCCCTGCGCGCGGCGGGCCCGCGCGGCGTCCCGGCGCAGCGCGCCGCGGGTCCGCGGTCGTCCGTGCTGCTGCCGGTGCTGGGGATGGTGGCGATGGGCGCGGTGTTCGGCGGGACCCAGGCGGCGCTGACGGCCGCCGCCACCGACTCCGGCCGCGCCTCGGACGGCTCCCTCGTGTACGCGGCCCTGGCCGTCGGCTCCACGATCACCGCGCTGGGCACGGTGCTCGTGCCCGCTTCCGTCTCCCTGCGCAAGCGCTGGTTCCTCAGCGCGGCCGGGCTGCTCGCCGGCGCCGTCGCGATGGCCGCCACGGCGGGCAGCACCCCGCCCCTGGTGGTGGCGACGTTCCTCACCGGCCTGTTCGTCGGCCCGGCCATGGTGACCCTCAACACCGTCACCGCGGAATCCGGCGGCAACCGCTCCGGCGGTGCGGCCATGGCGCTGCTGACCAGCGGGACCGTCCTCGGCATCGCCGTGGGGTCCCCCGCGGCCGGTGCGCTGGCCGACGGGGTCGGCACCCGGTGGGCGTTCGCGGTGGCCGTGGCCGCCGCCGCCGTGCTGGCGGCCCTGTCGGTCCCGCGCACCGCGACGCCCGCCCGGGAGCGCTGACCCTCACTCCTCCGGCTGCGCCCGCTCCGGCAGGTGCTTGGCGCTGTCGTACAGCAGGTGCAGCACGTCGGAGCCGAACACGGCCGTGAGCATCGCCATGGCGCTGCGGGTCAGCCGGGGGGCCAGCACGCCACCGGCGACGAAACCCGTCGCCACCCACACGCCCGCGCAGAACGGGCACGTCAGCAGCTCGCCGATCGAGTGCTTCAGCCCCTCGCCGCGCACCTCCTCCATGGTCTCGCCCTCGCCGGCGGAACCCGCGAAGCGGGTGAAGGGGGCGCGGAACGGCGCGGTCACGGCGTCCTTGGTGAGCAGCCGGCTCGCCTGGTGGGTGGCGAGCGTCAGCAGCGCGAGGTCACCGGCGGTGAAGCGGTCGGGCAGCGAGCGCCCCCGCGCGCGGGCCAGCAGCCCGGCGCCACCCACGGCGCTCGCGTAGACGCCCATGAGGGTCAGGAAACCGCCCAGGGGGCGTTCCCCGTCGCCCTCGTAGGCGGACTGCACGGCGTGCATCCGGTCGTGCAGGCGCTGGTGCAGCTCGGAGACGGTCGACGTGTCGGGTGCCATGCCGGTCCCCTACCCCGCGCGGGCCGGTCCCACCCGTCGGACCGGGACGCCGGCTCCGCCTCAGCGCTCCACGCCGAGGCGGGACAGCTCCCCGGCGCCGGGGTCCTCGACGACGCTGGCGAACAGGGCCAGACCGTCGGTGACGGTCTCGCGGGCGGCGGGGTCGAGCCGTTCGAGGGCCAGGGCGACCTCGCGGCGGCGGTGGGCCATCACCTGCTGCACGAGCTCACGGCCGGCGGGGGTGGCCTCCACGAGCACCTCCCGGCGGTTGGCCGGGTTGCCGGTGCGCTGCACCCAGCCGCCTCCGACGAGGCGGTCGACGGTGCGCGTCAGCGTGGAGGCGTGCACGCCCAGCTCGAGGGCGAGGTCGCCGCTGCGCATCGCCCCGCGCGTGCTCACCAGGACGAGCACCCGGTACTGCGGGAGGGTCATCACCTCGAGCGCCTGGGCGAGGGAGCGCACGGCGATCCCGACGAGCGCGCGCGAGGCGCGCACCGCACCGTCGACGGGGTCGGCCGGATCGTTCACCCCGCACAACTTACCGGCGCGGCGCGGCGCTGCGTCACGTCACGGACCGCTGCGGCCCTCCGGGGTCGCCGGCCCTCGGAGGACGGAGAAGCCCGCCGGCAGCGCCGACCGCCCGGTGGCGGCGAGCAGGAGGGCGCCGGCGCGGCCGTCCCCGACGGCGAGCTCGGCCACCAGCCGCAGGGCGTGCGCCGCAGCGGTCCCCGGGGGCTCGGCGGGCACGCCGAGCGCCACCGCGAGGTCCGCGGTGTGCACGGTCAGCTCGAACACCCGCGTCGGCAGGTAGTCCGCCAGGCGCATCCCGCCGGCGAGCGTCGTGAGCGGTTCGGTGCCGTCGCGGGCCGCCACGAGAGCGAGCACCCGGTCGGTGATCGCGGTGACCGCGGCGGCCGGGTCGTCGCCCAGCGCGGCGCCGGCCTCGCGCCCGCGCTGGGCGACACCCGGCCCGGCGGCGATCGAGCGGGTGGCGCGGTAGTAGTCCGCGGCGGTGGCGACGTCCACGTGCGCGGCGGGCCGGGCGAGGTACTCCTCCACCGTCAGCAGGGAGCGGCTCGTGTGCCCGGTGAGGGCGCGCACGTCCCACTCGCCCAGCCCGGGCGACTCCCAGCGGCCGTCGGCGAGGGCGGTGGTGGCGGTGAACCACCGGGCCGCGTCGGTGAACGCGCGCCGCGACTCCTCCCAGGCGGTCACGACGGGTCCCCCCCGCCCGCCCGGCGCCGCCTCACGGCCGGGACGCGGCGGCCGGCCGCGTCGGGCCGAAGGCGTCCTCGAGCAGCTGCCGGGTGGTGATGACGCGGTCGGTGGACTCCCACAGGCCGTCGGCGCGGGGAGCCCACACCCGGTCGGTGCTGTCCAGCAGCGCGGTCCGGGTGTCGGTGTCGGTCTCGGTGTCGTGCACGGTGCCCTCCTGAACGGCGGACCCCCGCAGGGGTCGTCGAGCGGTCCGGTGATCACGCTAGGTCGGCGGCGGTGCCGATCGCGGGAACCACGCCGTGCGGGCCGTGCGGGCCGTGCGGTTCGGGCCTGGGGAGCGGGAGCGGGGTCGGGCCTCGCGCCGGCGACTCCGCTCCCGCCCGTGCCCACCGCATCGGCACCGCGGCGGCGGAGCTTGAGCCGGGCCCCCGCCGCGCCGCGCGCCCCGACCCGCCGCGCCGGGTGCGGCCGGCACCCGGCGCGGGGACACTGCCCGCATGTGCGGTCGCTACGCCCTGTCCCGCTCCGACGGGGAGCTGGTGGAGCTGCTCGACGTCGGCGAGGTCGTGGGTGCCCCCCTCGCCCCCTCGTACAACGTCGCCCCCACCCAGCGCTCCCGCGTCGTGCTGGAGCGCGCTCCCCGCGACGAGCCCGGTGCGGCGGCCGTGCGGCAGTTGCGCACCCTGCGCTGGGGGCTGGTGCCGGCGTGGGCGAAGGACGTCGCGATCGGCAACCGCATGATCAACGCGCGCGCCGAGACGGTGACGGAGAAACCCGCCTTCAAGCGCGCCGCCGCGAAGCGCCGCCTGCTCGTGCCCGCCGACGGGTACTACGAGTGGCAGCAGCGCGAGGGCCGCACCAAGGTGCCGCACTTCCTGCACGACCCCGACGGGCAGCCGCTCACGTTCGCGGGCCTGTACGAGCTGTGGCCGGACCCGGCCAAGGGCGAGGACGACCCGGACCGCTGGCTGTGGACGTTCACCGTCGTCACCACGCGGGCCTCCGACGCCCTCGGCCACATCCACGACCGCACCCCGCTGGTCGTGCCGCCCGGGATGCGCGACGACTGGCTCGACCCCGAGCTGACCGACCTGGAGCTGGTGCGGCAGGTCGTCGACGCGGTCCCCGAGCCCCGGCTGGTGCCGCGGGAGGTGTCCACCGCCGTGAACAGCCCCCGCAACGACGGGCCGGAACTGCTCCGGGAGGTCCCCGCGGCGGACTGACCCCGCGCGGGGGCGGACCCGGGGCCGCGCCGATCGGTTCAGCCGGGGGACGCCTGCCGCGCGGCGGCGACGGCCCGCGCGAAGGCGTCGGCGGCGGCCCGGTCCGCCCGGGTGGTGAACCGCAGCGGACGAGCGCTCACGACCACCTCCACGCGCAGGCCGCCGGCGGTGCCCGGCAGCGCCCGCTGAGCGCGCACGGTCACCGCGCCGACGGCCCCCAGCGGCACCGCGGCGACGGACGGCCCGCCGAGCAGCCGCGGCTGGGCGAGCCACAACTGCCGGGCGCTGACCGCGAGCACCCCGGACCCGGACAGGCCCGCGAGAGCCCCTGAGGCGACCGGGAGCACCGCGAGCGGCGTCTCGCCCTCCTGGGCCATCCGGCCGAGCAGCAGGGCGTGGGCGGGGTCGTCGCTGAGCACGCGTCCGTCCTACCGCAGTGCGCGCCCCGCCCGCCGGTCCGGGCGGTTCAGTCGGTGCCCGACTCCATCGCGGCGCGGTCCAGCAGCGACTCGTCGGCGGAGACCTCGCCGCGCGAGGCGATGGCCTCGGCGCCGCCCTCGTCCATCGCGCCGATGAGGCCGGTGGAGGCGGCCTGCGCCGCACCGACGAGCGTCGCCTGCTGGGACCGACCCACCAGGCCGATGCGCGCGTACTGCTCCAGCCGGGCGCGGGAGTCGGCGATGTCGAGGTTGCGCATGGTCAGCTGGCCGATGCGGTCCACCGGGCCGAACGCGGAGTCCTCGGTGCGCTCCATCGACAGCTTGTCGGGGTGGTAGCTGAACGAGGGGCCGGTGGTGTCGAGGATCGAGTAGTCCTCGCCGCGGCGCAGCCGCAGCGTCACCTCACCGGTGACGGCCATGCCGACCCAGCGCTGCAGCGACTCGCGCAGCATCAGGGCCTGCGGGTCCAGCCAGCGGCCCTCGTACATCAGGCGGCCCAGGCGGCGGCCCTCGTTGTGGTAGCTGGCGACGGTGTCCTCGTTGTGGACGGCGTTGACGAGGCGCTCGTACGCGGCGTGCAGCAGCGCCATGCCGGGGGCCTCGTAGATGCCGCGGCTCTTGGCCTCGATGATGCGGTTCTCGATCTGGTCGGACATGCCCAGGCCGTGCCGGCCGCCGATGGCGTTGGCCTCCAGCACCAGGTCCACGGCGGTGTCGAACTCCCGGCCGTTGATCGTGACGGGCCGGCCCTGCTCGAAGCCGATCGTGACGTCCTCGGGAGCGATCTCCACCTCGGGGTCCCAGAACCGCACGCCCATGATGGGCTCGACGAGCTCGACGCCGACGTCGAGGTGCTCCAGGCGCTTCGCCTCGTGGGTGGCGCCCCAGATGTTCGCGTCGGTGGAGTACGCCTTCTCGGTGCTGGCCCGGTAGGGCAGGTCGCGCGCCTGCAGCCACTCGGACATCTCCTTGCGGCCGCCGAGCTCGGTGACGAAGTCGGCGTCCAGCCACGGCTTGTAGATGCGCAGGGAGGGGTTGGCGAGCAGGCCGTAGCGGTAGAACCGCTCGATGTCGTTGCCCTTGAAGGTGGAGCCGTCGCCCCAGATCTGCACGTCGTCGGCGAGCATCGCGCGCACCAGCAGGGTGCCGGTGACGGCGCGGCCCAGCGGGGTGGTGTTGAAGTAGGCGCGGCCGCCGGAGCGGATGTGGAACGCCCCGCAGGTCAGGGCGGCCAGGCCCTCCTCCACGAGCGCCGCCTTGCCGTCGACCAGGCGGGCGAGCTCGGCGCCGTAGGCCTCGGCGCGGCCGGGGACGGAGTCGATGTCCGGCTCGTCGTACTGGCCGATGTCGGCGGTGTAGGTGCACGGCACCGCGCCCTTCTCGCGCATCCACGCGACCGCCACCGAGGTGTCCAGACCACCGGAGAAGGCGATCCCGACGCGTTCGCCGGTGGGCAGGGAGGTCAGGACCTTCGACATGCGCAAGATTATGCACGGTGCTGGATGCTCATGCAATGCAGGGAGGGGTCAGGCCTCCGGGCGCAGCACCGCGACGAGGAAGTCGGACCCCGGGGTGTGCGGGCGCAGGTCCCACGTGGACAGCAGCAGGTCCGGCTCCAGGCCCGCGGCGCGGGCGTCGGCGAGGAACTCCGCCACTTCGTACCCGCGCCCCGCGCCGAACCCGCACACCACGCGCCCGCCCCCGCGCAGGTGCGCACCGAGGCGGCGCAGCACCTCCACGCGCGTGGCGGGGGCCAGGAACGCCACGACGTTGCCCGCGCACACCACCAGGTCGAAACCCTCCACGACCCCGCGGGCGGGCAGGTCCAGCTCCGCCAGGTCGCCGACCAGCCAGGTCGGGCCCGGGTGGTCCTGCTCCGCCGCCGCGACGAGCACCGGGTCGGCGTCCACGCCGACCACCTCGTGCCCGGCGCGCGCCAGCGCCCCGCCCACCCGCCCGGGCCCGCAGCCGGCGTCGAGCACGCGCGCCCCGCGCGGGACCATCGCGTCGACCAGCCGAGCCTCGCCGTCCAGGTCCGCCCCGGCGGCGGCCATGGAGCGGAAGCGCTCCACGTACCGCGCGGAGTGCTCCGGGTCCTCGCGGGTGATGCGCGTCCACAGGCTGTCCTCGACCACGCGCCCATCCTCGCCCACGGCGACCTCACCGCGACGCCGGCACGACCCCCCGCTCGGCCAGGCGGTCCAGCAGCTCGCAGAACCGGTCGACGCTGTCCAGGCACTCGCCGAAGCCCGCCCGGCGGATCTTCACGGTGCTGGAGACGTTGTCGAAGCCGGAGTGGAACAGGAAGTCGCCGAACGCCCAGCCCACCAGCCGCTCGTAGGGCGTGGGCACCAGCCCGTGCCGCTCGACCAGGCGGTCCCACAGCCCGGCGTGCATCGGCATCACCGAGGCCAGGGAGAAGTCCTGCGGCTCGTCGTGCTCCATCCCCAGGTGCCGGGCGATCGCGGCGTAGGCGTGCACCCAGCGGAACTGGTCGCCGTTGGTGACGTTGAAGACCTCCCCGTCGGCGGCCGGTGAGGATCCCGCCCAGACGGTGGCGCGCGCCAGCAGTTCCGCGTCCGTCACCTGGTACAGCGCCTCGCCGGCCGCGCGGGAGCCGGGGAAGCGCAGCGGCAGCCCCAGCTCGCGGCTGATCGCCGCGTGCACCGCGACCACCGTGAGGATGTTCATGGGGTTGCCGGTGGCGTACCCGACGACGCCCTCCGGGCGCAGCAGCGTCACACCGAACCCGCGCCGGGCGGCCTCGGCGCGCAGCAGGTCCTCCTGGGCGTAGTAGAAGTTCGGCACGAGCAGCCGCGGGTCGCTCTCGCGCGCGGGCGTCCTGAACCCCGGCAGGTGCGCGCCGTACGCCTTGCCGCCCTGGTACAGCGTGACGTGCTGCAGCGGGGCGTCGCCCAGCGCGTCGAGGGTGTGGCGAAGCAGCGCGGTGTTGTCCTCGATCTGCCGGCGCTCGTCGCCGCGCTCGACGTACGCGGCGAACACCAGGTGGGTGGTGTCGCGCGCGGTGGCCAGACCCTCGCGGGCACCCTCGGCGGTGGACAGGTCCGCCGCCAGCGCCTCCCAGGGCACCTCCGGCTGTTCCCGGCGCGCGGCGCCGCGCACCGTCCAGCCGGGTACGCGCGCGTACTCCGCGGCGGCGTGCGCGCCGATCACACCGGCCGAGCCGGCGACGAGGGCGACGCCGGGGCGCTGCGCGGCACCGGCGATCGGGTCCAGGCCGCCCAGCGGGCCGGCGGCAGGGGTTTCGGGCATCCGGGAGGGCTCCTCGGGTGGTCGCGGCGGGTGCGCGCTCAGGCGCCGGGCTCGTGGAACCGCGGGTCGAGGGGGTCGGGCCCCGCGTCCGGCGCCGGCAGCGCGGAGGCCTCCAGCGGGGCGTCGTCCTGGGCGGCCAGCTGCGCCTCGGCCGTCTCCTCCACGGCCGCACCCGCGCCGTCCCGAGCGGCCAGCGGGGACGACGGGGGCCCCGGCTCGCCCTCGTCGTTGCCGGTGGCCATCGCGCTGTCCAGCTCCGGCGCGCCCGCTTCGCGCGCCCGGCCGGTCTCCTCGGGTCCGTTCGTCACGGGAACCTCCTCCGTCGTCCTGATCGGCCCCTACCCGCCGCGCGCGCCGGGAAACCACCCGGGACCCCGGGCGCGGCGGGGCACCTCACTGGTAGGAGACGAACACCGGCGAGGGGTCCACCGCGACGGTCTCGGCCGGGGTGAACGTCGGGCGGTCCTCGTCGAGGAAGTTCTTCCACCCCCACTCCAGCCCGGGCGGCCCGCCGGCCGTCAGGACCCCGTACGTGGTCTTCTTCATCCCCGGCGTCCCGTGCCCGTCGGCGTGGACCACGGTGACCAGCTCGTCGCGGGTGGTGTCCACCAGGTCGCGGTCGCGCACCATCGAGCTGCGGAACTGGTGCAGCAGGAACACCTTCTGCGGCAGGGACTCCTCCCGCACGAGCCCCGCCAGCCAGTCGCCGACCGCGTTCACCTCCTGCGCGCCCACCGACCCGATCTGGCGCAGGTGCACCTGGTCCGGCGCCAGCCGCCACTCCGGGTCCAGGGCGAGACCCACGTGCGGGCGCCGCAGCAGCGACTCGTAGAGCTTCGCCTGGGTCAGGAAGTCCGACCGGCCGGGCTGCAGGTCGAGGACGACGGCGACGCCGGCCTCCCCGGCGGCGTCCACCCACGGCTCCAGCTCGGCCGGGTCGGCCTCGTTGGAGTAGTCGCCGTCCGGACCCGGCGACCCCGACGCCACCGTCGTGATGATCTCCAGCGTGGGCACCGCCGGCCGCTCGTCGAGGCCGTCGTAGCGCGAGGCCAGCTCACGGGCCCGCTCCAGCGTGGCCTCCAGCGGCTGCTCGCCCAGCAGTCCCAGGCTCGCCGCCCCCGGGTGCCCGTACAGGGCGACGAGCCGACGGCCCGCCAGCGGCAGCTGCCCGCCGCCGGGCAGCTGCACCCCGGTCACGGCGACCTCGACGCGGGAGGCGAAGACGTCCTGCGCGGCGAAGGCGGGCCCCAGCCCCACCACGTGCTGCGGTGCGGCGGTGTGCAGGGCCTCGACGACGGCGCCGTCGGCGCGCGGGTCGCCCGACGGGACGGTGAGCACCTGCGCCCCCGCGGCGCGGGCCGTGGCAGCGGCGGCGGCCTCCCACGGGGCGCCCGTGACCAGCACGACCGTGCCGGCGCCGCCCTCCGCGGGGGCGGGGCGGGGGTCGCCGGCCTCCTCCACGTCCGGGTCGCCGCGCTCGGTGAGCGCCTGCTCCGCCCACGTCGCGGCCGCCGGGCCGACCGTCAGGACCTCCTCGGCACCGAGCCGGCGCACCTCCTGGGCCGTCGCGGCCCCCGGCAGCAGCAGCGGGACCCCGAGGCCCACCGCCACCGCGGCGCCCCGTCCCAGCGCAGCGGGCTCGTCGGCGGCCACGACCACCGACGGGCTGCTGCTCAGCAGGTGCGCGCTGACCGCGACGGCGGCCTCCGGGGCGGTGGCCGCCTCCAGCACCGCGCTGCGCTGCGCGGGCCGGGCGAGCTGGGCCCCGGACGGCGAGGTCCTGCCGGAGGACGAGACGGCGGCCGGCGCCCCGCTCCCCCCGGGGGCGTCGCCGTCGCCGGCCGCCGTGGAGGTGCAGGCCGACAGGGTGAGCGCGAGGACGAGCAGGCCACTGGCCGGTCGAGCGGGGATGAGGTGCTCCAGGGGGCGCGAGGCGGGTGGGTCGGGGCCAGCCTGCCAGTGACCACGGCGCGCTGTCAGCGACCGCGCAGGCGCTCCATCTCCCGCCGCTCCCGCTTGGTGGGGCGCCCGGCGCCGCGGTCGCGGCTGCCGAACGCCCCGAAGAACTCGTCCTTCGGTGGCGGGGGCGGGGAGTTGTCGACGTACGCCTGCGCGGCCACCGGCGCACCCACCCGCTTGCTCAGCGGCTGCACCACCTCGAAGACCTTCTCGTAGCCCTCCGCGCGCACCCGCACCTCGTCGCCGGGCACCACCTTCGTGGCGGGTTTCGCGCGCTCGCCGTTCACGCGCACGTGCCCCGCCTTGACCGCGGCCGCGGCGACCGAGCGGGTCTTGTAGAGCCGCACGGCCCAGACCCACTGGTCGATCCTCGTCACCCCTGGACCACCTGCCTCACGAGCCCGACAGGACCCCGTCGACGAGCTCCTGCGCCTCGGACTGCACCTGGCGCAGGTGGTCGCCGCCCTTGAAGGACTCCGCGTAGATCTTGTAGACGTCCTCGGTGCCGGAGGGCCGCGCCGCGAACCACGCGTTCTCCGTGACGACCTTCAGCCCCCCGATCTTCGCGCCGTTGCCGGGCGCCTCGGTGAGCTTGGCGACGATCGGCTCGCCGGCGAAGGTGTCCGCCGCGACCTGGTCGGCCGACAGCTTCGACAGGGTCGCCTTCTGCTCGCGCGTGGCGGCGGCGTCGCTGCGCACGTACTGCGGTCGGCCGTGCTTCGCGGTGAGGTCGCCGTAGTGCTCGCTGGGGGTGCGGCCGGTGGTGGCGATGATCTCCGCGGCCAGCAGCGCCAGCAGGATGCCGTCCTTGTCGGTGCTCCACACCGACCCGTCGCGGCGCAGGAACGAGGCGCCGGCGCTCTCCTCGCCGCCGAAGCCGACGGAGGAGTCCAGCAGGCCCGGCACGAACCACTTGAACCCGACCGGGACCTCCAGCAGCGTGCGTCCCAGGTCCTCGGCCACCCGGTCGATCATCGAGCTGGACACCAGCGTCTTGCCGATCGCCGCTCCGGCCGGCCAGCCGTCGCGGGTGGAGAACAGGTACTGGATCGCCACGGCGAGGTAGTGGTTGGGGTTCATCAGCCCGAAGTCGGGGGTGACGATGCCGTGCCGGTCGGCGTCGGCGTCGTTGCCGGTGGCGACCTGGAACTCCGAGCGGCGGTCGATGAGGGAGTGCATCGCCGACGGGGAGGAGCAGTCCATGCGGATCTTGCCGTCCCAGTCCAGCGTCATGAACCGCCAGGTGGGGTCCACCAGCGGGTTGACGACCGTCAGGTCGAGGCGGTGCCGCTCGGCGATGGCCGCCCAGAACTCCACGCTCGCCCCGCCCAGGGGGTCGGCGCCGATGCGCACCCCGGCGGAGCGGATCGCGTCGATGTCGAGGACGTCGGGCAGGTCGTCGACGTAGGTGCCGAGGAAGTCGTAGCCCTGCGCGGCGGCGCGGGCCCTCGCGAACGGGATCCGCCGCACACCCTCCAGGCCCGCCTCGAGGTAGGCGTTGGCCTTCTTCGCGATCCAGCCGGTGGCATCGGTGTCGGCCGGGCCGCCGTTCGGCGGGTTGTACTTGAACCCGCCGTCGCGCGGCGGGTTGTGCGAGGGGGTGACGACGATGCCGTCGGCGAGGCCGGGGCCGGTGGTGCGGATCGCTGCGCCGTCCCGGTTGGCGCGCAGGATCGCGTGCGAGACCGCCGGCGTGGGCGTCCAGCTGTCGCGGTCGTCGACGAGGACGGTGACGTCGTTGGCGGCGAGCACCTCCAGGGCGGACGTCCATGCCGGCTCCGACAGTGCGTGGGTGTCCCGGCCGAGGAAGAGCGGGCCGTCGTAGCCCTGCTCGCGGCGGAAGTCCACGATCGCCTGGGTGGTGGCGAGGATGTGCTGCTCGTTGAAGGCGCCGTCCAGGCTCGAACCGCGGTGCCCGGAGGTGCCGAAGGTGACGCGCTGGGAGACGTCGGAGGGGTCCGGGGCCAGCGCGTAGTAGGCCGTGACGACGTGCGCGACGTCGATGAGGTCGGAGGCTTCGGCGTGCTGGCCCGCGCGCGGGTTCGTCATGGTCCCTCTTCCGTGCCGGTGGCGTGCTGACGTGCGGGTCGATGCTGCACCCACGGCCGTCACCCTGCCAGCTCTCCGCCCCTGCCCACCTCGCGGTGATCGGGGAAGTCGCGACCCCCCTGATCACCGCGAGGTGGGGAGGGGGTTGACCGGGCGGTCGCTGCTACGTAGCGTCACTGACGGTAAACGCATTCCAACGGAGGAGGCACCGTGGGACGACGTCGTTCCACCCCCGGGTCGACCCGCAGGGCGACCCGCAGCGCTGCGGCCCTGTTCACCGCGTCCGGCCTGGCCGCGGCGCTGCTCGCCGCCCCCGGCGCGGCCAGCGCCGGCCCCCCGGACCGGCTCCTGGAGGACCTCGACCGCGGCGTCGTCGCCGTGCCCACCGACGGCGGGTACCTCGTCAGCTGGCGGCTGCTCGCCGGCGACCGGCCCGGCACCGGGTTCCGCGTCCTGCGCGACGGCGAGGTCGTCGCCACGCTCGACGGGGACGACGCCACCAACGTCGTCGACCCCGCCGGCCGCGCCGGCGCCCGCTACGAGGTGGTCCCGCTGCGCGACGGCCACCGCGCCGGGGAACCCGCAGCGGCCACCGCGTGGGGCTCCACGTCGCTGGACGTCCCCCTCGACCGGCCCGAGGGCGGCACCACCCCCGCCGGGGAGGCCTACACCTACAGCGCCAACGACGTCTCCGTCGGCGACCTCGACGGCGACGGAGACTACGAGTTCGTCCTGAAGTGGTACCCCTCCAACGCCAAGGACAACGCCCACGACGGCTACACCGGCAACGTCCTCGTCGACGCGTACACGTCGGAGGGGGAGAAGCTGTGGCGCATCGACCTCGGCCGCAACGTCCGCGCCGGGGCGCACTACACGCAGGTCGCCGTGCAGGACTTCGACGGCGACGGGCGCTCCGAGGTCGCGCTGAAGACCGCCGACGGCACCGTCGACGGGCGCGGGCGCGTCATCGGCGACGCCGGTGCCGACCACCGCAACGCCGCCGGCCGCGTCCTGTCCGGGCCGGAGTTCCTCTCCGTGTTCGACGGCCGCAGCGGCAGGGAGATCGACACCGTCCAGTACGTGCCCGCCCGCCACCCCGACACCGACGACCCCACGCCGCAGCAGATGAAGGAACTGTGGGGCGACGACTACGGCAACCGCATCGACCGCTTCCTCGGCGGCACCGCCTCCTTCGACGGCCGCCGGCACAGCATCGTCATGGCCCGCGGCTACTACACCCGCGCCGTCGTCGCCGCCTGGGACCTGCGCGGCGGCCAGCTGCGCCAGCGCTGGGTGTTCGACACCGAGGACCCCTCGCTCGGCGCCGAGTGGGAGGGGCAGGGCAACCACCAGTTCTCCGTCGCCGACGTCGACGCCGACGGGCGCGACGAGGTCGTCCACGGCTCCATCGCGATCGACGACGACGGCACCGGGTTGTGGAACGCCGGCCTGGGGCACGGCGACGCCCTGCACGTCGGCGACCTCGACCCGGCCCGCCCCGGGCTGGAGCGGTTCGGCGTGCACGAGTGCATGACGTGCAGCGGTGGCGTGGGCGCCTCCATGCTCGACGCCGCCACCGGCGAGGTCCTGTGGACCACGCCGGCCGACAGGGACAACGGACGCGGTCTGTCCGCCGACGTCGACCCGTCCTCGCCCGGGTCGGAGTCGTGGTCCCAGCGCTCGCCGGGGCTGTACGCCGCCGACGGCCGGGAGCTGACCGACGCGAAGCCCGGTTCCATCAACTTCGCGGTCTGGTGGGACGGCGACCGGCAGCGCGAACTCCTCGACGGCACCACGATCTCGAAGTGGGACCCCGCCACCGGGACCACGGTCCCGCTGCTGGCCGCCGAGGGCGTCGTCTCGAACAACGGCACCAAGGCGACCCCGGCGATCTCCGGGGACCTGCTCGGCGACTGGCGCGAGGAGGTCGTGCTGCCCACCACCGACAGCTCCGCGCTGCGGGTGTTCACCACGACGTTCCCGACCGGGGAGCGGATCACCACGCTCGTGCACGACCGCACGTACCGGGCGCAGCTGGCCGCGCAGAACAGCGGCTACAACCAGCCCCCGCACACCGGGACGTCCCTGGGGTAGGGGTTCCGGTGACGACGGGGCCGGGCGGGGAACCCCCGCCCGGCCCCGTCGCGCTCCGGGAGGGCCCGGCAGCCCGGCCGGGGATGCGCTCGCCGCGTGCAGGCGACCCGACCCGGCTCCCGGTCGACGGGAGCGGTGGCCACGCGCGCCCTCGCCGGTTCCGCGGCCCTCGTGCTCGGCGTCGGCGACGCGATCGGTTTCGCGAGCGCCCGCGCCGAAACGCTGTCGTCGCCGTGGTCTGCGCCCACCCCCCGTGGGGGAGCGGTTCGGGTCAGGGGTAGCGGCCGCGCTCGGGCTCCCGCCATCCGCAGGGCGGCCTGAGCGGCTGTGCGGTCCGTGGTGTCGACGACCCCCGGCCTCAGGTGGGCAGGTGCGCGTCCAGCGCCTGCTCCTGAGCGCTCAACTCGGCGATGCGCGCCCGGACCTCGCTGCGTCGCGCCGACAGCGCGGCGTGCAGCTGCGGGCACATCTGCAAGCTCAACTCCTCGTCGGCCCCCCGCGCGCACGGCAGGAAGCGGCGCACCGCCGCGGAGTTCAGCCCGAAGGCGTACATGGCCTGGATCGCGGCCACCAGCTCGGGGGCGTCGTCCGGGAAGTCGCGGTAGCCGCTGGCATCGCGGGCCGGGGTGAGCAGGCCCTGCTCCTCGTAGTAGCGCAGCGCCCGCCGGCTGACCCCGCTCAGCTGCGCCAGCCGCCCGATCCGCACCCCGCTGCGTCCCTCCTGCTCGCGCCCGCTGCCCACGTGCGGACTTGACCTTCACGTTAGCGACACCCCCTAGCGTCCCGGCGCGTGAGCGGCTCGCACCCCCACCTCGTCCCGGCGGACCCCACCCCGCAGACCACCACGGCCGGCGCCGTGTGCGGCGCACCGGCCGGTGCCCCGACGCGCGCCGCCCCGCGGCGGAGCGCCGGTGACGGCGTGGGACCTGCCGCACGCCGGACGGCGCCCCGGGTGCGCCGGGTGCGCCGGGTGGTCGTCGTGCACGGCTACGCCGCCACCCCCACCGACCACTGGTTCACCTGGCTGGCCGACCAGCTGACCGCCGCCGGCGTCGAGGTCGCCGTGCCCGCGCTGCCCGATCCGCAGGAGCCGGACGCGGCGGCGTGGCTGGCCACCACCGCCGCCGCCGTCGAGGCCGCCGGCGGCGTCGACGAGCACACGCACCTGGTGGCGCACTCCCTGGGCTGCGTGACGGTGCTGCGCCACCTGGCCACGCTGCTGCCCGCACCGGGCGACTCCACCGCGTCGGGGTCGTGGCGACTGGGTGGGCTGACCCTGGTGGCCGGTTTCACCGGGCCGCTACCGGCACTGCCGCAACTGGACGGCTACCTCGCCGAGCCCGCCACCGGTGGTGTCCCCACCCTCGACGAGGGCGTCCTGCAGCGCATCGCCGACCGCACCCGCCGGCTGAACGTCCTGCGCTCGGAGCGCGACGTCTACGTGCCCACCACCGCCACCGACGACCTCGCCGCCCGGCTGGGCACCCGTGCGCAGGTCGTGCACGGCGCTGGGCACTTCACGGCCGACGACGGCATCACCGCCCTGCCGCCCGTCCTGAACACCGTCACCAGCTGACGAGCGGTCACGTCGCCCCCCCGGACGGCGCGGAGGCCCCTCGGGTGAGCTCGCGGAGGTCGCCGGGGGCAGGAAGCGGGGTGCCCCTGACCCGGCGGGGGCCGGTGGGCGTCAGCGCTCCCGGGGCCGTGCGCGCCGCCGGTGTTCCTTCAGCAGTCGGCGAGCCCGCAGCAGCGACCACACCAGTGCTGGGGGGGGGGGCGCGGGGGGGGGCCGCCCCCCCGGCCCCCCCCGCGGGCGGGGGGC
>NZ_JBJLRI010000017.1:0-64240 GCF_050871405.1 Kineococcus esterisolvens | reverse complement strand
CACCACCGACACGGTCCCAGACGCCGTGACCCTGCTCCCCACGCGCCCCCACGGCGCCGCGGTCGTCGGCGACGACGACCGGCACGTGCTCGGCGTGGTGACCGGCGCCGACTGCGCCGGCGTGGACCGGTTCACGCAGGTCGGCTCCGTGATGAGCTCCTCGCCGGTGGCGCTGGAGGCCGGTGTCGTCGAGCGCGAGGGCCTCGAGGCCGCCTTCGACGTCCTGCACACCGCCCGGCACCGCTTCGCGCCCGTGGTGCGAGACGGGGTGCTCGCCGGGGCGCTGACCCGCAGGGGCGCGCTGCGCTCCACCGTCTACGCCCCGGCGCTGGACGCCGCCGGGCGGCTGCGCGTGGGGGCCGCGGTGGGCATCAACGGCGACGTCGCGGGCAACGCCCGGGCGCTGCTGGCGGCCGGGGTGGACGTGCTCGTCGTGGACACCGCCCACGGCCACCAGGACAAGATGCTCGAGGCGCTGGCCGCCGTGCGCTCCCTGGACCCGCGCGTACCGGTCGTCGCCGGCAACGTCGTCACCGCCGCCGGGGTGCGCGACCTGCTGGACGCGGGCGCCGACGTCGTCAAGGTCGGCGTGGGCCCCGGCGCGATGTGCACCACCCGGATGATGACCGGCGTGGGCCGTCCGCAGTTCTCCGCCGTCCTGGAGTGCGCGCGCGCCGCCCGCGAGGCCGGCGGCCACGTGTGGGCCGACGGCGGAGTGCGCCACCCCCGCGACGTCGCCCTCGCCCTGGCGGCCGGAGCCAGCCAGGTCATGGTGGGCTCCTGGTTCGCCGGCACCCACGAGAGCCCCGGCGACCTGGCGGTCGACTCGGACGGGCGCCCCTACAAGGAGAGCTTCGGCATGGCCTCCGCCCGCGCGGTGGCCGCCCGCACCCGGGCCGACTCCCCGTTCCAGCGCGCCCGCAAGGGCTTGTTCGAGGAGGGCATCTCCTCCTCGCGCATGCACCTGGACCCGGCCCGCCCCGGCGTGGAGGACCTGATCGACCAGATCACCGCCGGGGTCCGCTCCTCCTTCACCTACGTCGGCGCCCGCACGGTCGCGGAGTTCGCCGAGCGCGCCGTGGTGGGCCTGCAGTCCCCGGCCGGCTACGAGGAGGGTCGCCCGCTGCCCGCGGGCTGGTGACGACCGGTGAGCGGGCCGGTGGGCGCCGCCCGGGGGCGGCAGGGGGTGGTGCGGTGATCCTCGAGGGGGTGCGCCGCGCGGACGGCTCGCCCGTCGAGGTCGTCACCGGCGGTGCCGGGCCCGGCCTCGTCCTCGTGCACGGCGCCCGCCCGGCGGCCGACCACGACCGGCTCGCCGAGCGGCTGGGCGCCCGCTTCACCGTGCACCGCTACGACCGGGAGGTGGCCGGGCGCGCCGGCGCGCGCTACGCAGTGGCGGACGACGTCGCCCTGCTCGGGGCGGTCCTGGCGGCCACCGGCGCGCGCAGGGTGCTCGGGCACGGCCTCGGCGGCCTGGTGGCGCTGCTCGCCACCGGCGGGCTGCTGGAGCGCCGCATCGACCGGGTGGCCGTCTACGACGCGGTGCTGCCGCTGGACGGCGCGGTGCCGGAGGAGGCGCTGGAGCAGGCCGCGCGGGCGCTGGCGACGGGCTCGCCGGACCTGGCGCTGGCCCACCTGGACCGGCACCTGCGCACCGGCTCCCTGGGCCTGACCGCCGCCGGTCGCTCCGAGCGGGTGCAGCGGCTCGTCGGCGGGGTGCTGGCCCGCACCGGGTGGGGGCGCTCGACCGCCGCGCGGCTGCCGCAGGTGCTGCAGGAGACCCGCGCGGGGCTGCAGCTGGACTCCCCGGTCGGCGCCTACGCCGGTCTGCCCGTCCGGGCCCTGCTGCTCACGGGCGAGCGCAGCCCCGGGTACTTCCGCGTCGCCGCGACGGAGTTCGCGGCCGCCGTGCCGTCGGCGACGGCCCTCGTGGCCGGCGGGTGCGGGCACGACTCGCTGCTGCGGGCGGCGCGCCGGTGCGTCGATCCGCTGGTCGCCTTCCTGGCGGGGGACACTCTCTTCTGAGCCGTGCGCCGGTGAGCACCTCGTCACGCGGGCGAAACGGCTCGTCACCCGCGCGAAACGGGCGGGAAACCCGCGCGGAACGCGCCGTTGGTGCAGTGCGCCCGTGACCACCCCGCACCCCCGCCGCCGTTCCCTCCTGGCGGCCGCCGCCGGCCTGTCCGCCGTCCCGGCCGCCCTGTCCACCGCCGGTGCCGCCACCGCGAGCCCCGGGGCCGCCGCGCTGCGCACCCTGCAGTCCGGACGCGGTCCCCGCCGCGGCACGTACGTACCCTCCGTCGCCGAGAACGTCCTGTGGGGCCGGCTCCCCAACCGGGACACCGAGCCGGTCGCCGTGGTGCGCTCCGGCGCCGTCGTCACCCTCGACACCGTCTCCCACGAGGGCGTCCTGGAGGACCAGGGCCAGGACCCGCTGGGCTACTTCACCTCGTTCGGGGTGGACGAGCGCGACGTCCTCGACGACGCCGTGCAGATCGCCGCCCGCGTCCCGCACGACGGCCCCGGCCCCCACGTCGTCAGCCGCCCCGTCGCCGTCGCCGGCGCCGAGCCGGGCGACGTGCTCAAGGTCGAGGTGCTCGACCTGGCGCTGCGGGTGCCGTACGGCGTGATCTCCAACCGCCACGGCAAGGGCGCCCTGCCCGACGAGCTGCCCGGTGCCTGGCAGGACGACCCCGCCCTGGCGGAGTACTTCAACGCCGGCGGCAACGTCAGCGTCTTCACCCCCGTCGCCGCCTCCGGCGGCGACCTCGTCGGGGTGCTGCCCGGGGCCGCGGGGCCGCGCTTCCCGCTGGCGCCGTTCCTCGGGATGATGGGCGTCGCCCGCGACACCTCCGCGGTGGTCGACTCCGTGCCGCCGACCGTCGCCGGCGGCAACATGGACGTCAAGGACCTCGTCGTCGGCTCCACGCTGTACCTGCCGGTGCAGGTGGCCGGGGCCATGTTCTTCGTCGGGGACCCGCACATGGCGCAGGGCCACGGCGAGGTGGCGCTGACCGCGATGGAGGGTTCGCTGCGGGCCACGGTCCGCCTGAGCGTCGTGCGCCCCGGCGACGGCGCGCCGCGCATCGCGGGGGAGTACCCGTTCGCCGAGACCCCCGAGCACTGGATCCCCGTGGGCCTGTCCGACCCCGACGGCCCCGAGGGGGGCGGCAACGGCACCGACCTCGGCGAGGCGATGCGCGTGGCCGTGCGCAACGCGATGTCCTTCCTCACGGAGGACCTCGGCCTGCCGGGACCGGTGGCCTACGCCTACCTCAGCGCCGCCGGTGACTTCCACGCCTCCCAGGTCGTGGACCGCACCGTCGGCGTGCACGCGACCCTGCGCAAGTCCGACTTCGGCGCGCTCTGAGCGACGGGGGCCTCCCGCGCGGCGCGGGAGGCCCCGCGAGCGGGCGCGCTGCGGCCGGATCCTCCTAGAATCACGGCGTCATGGACTCATCTCCCGGGCCGCGCAGCGGCCCCCCTCTCCATCCCTGCCCGACGCCGCCCGGGGAGCCGACGTGATCGTCGAGTGGCTCCTCCTGCTCGTCGGGGTCCTCCTCACCCTCGGCACGGCCGTCTTCGTCGCCGCCGAGTTCGCCTTCGTCACCCTCGACCGCTTCGCGGTCGAGAAGGCGGCGGAGAGCGGCGACCGCCGCGCAGCCGGCGTCCTGCCGGCCCTGCGCACCCTGTCCACGCAGCTGTCCGGCGCCCAGGTGGGCATCACGCTGACCACGCTGCTGCTGGGCTACCTCATGGAGCCGTCGCTGTCGGCGCTGCTCGACGTGCCGCTGACCGCCGCGGGCCTGTCCGCCGGTGCGGTTGGCACGGTCTCCGCCGTCTCCAGCGTCGTCATCGCCACCTTCTTCTCCATGGTCGTGGGCGAGCTGGTCCCCAAGAACCTCGCCCTCAGCCTGCCGCTGCCCACCGCAGGCGTCGTCGCACCCCTGCAGCGCGGCTTCACGTGGGCGACGGGCCCGCTCATCCGGGTCCTCAACGGCAGCGCCAACCGGTTCCTGCGCGCCATCGGCGTCGAACCGCAGGAGGAGCTCTCGGGGGCCCGCTCCGCCCGCGAGCTCGCCTCGCTGGTGCGCCGGTCCGCCGACATGGGGACCCTCGACCAGGGCACCGCCAACCTCCTCAGCCGCACCCTCGTCTTCGGCGACCAGACCGCCGCCGACGTCATGACCCCCCGCGTGCGCATGGAGGCGGTGCGCCTGGACGACACCGCCGCCGACGTCGTCGCCCTCGCCCGCACCACGGGCCACTCGCGCTTCCCCGTCACCGGCGAGGACGACGACGACGTGCGCGGCGTCGTGCACGTCAAGGCCGCCGTGGCCGTGCCCGTCGAGCGGCGCCAGGAAGTGCCCGCGGCGGCCCTGATGGCCGACGTGCGGCGGGTGCCGGACTCCCTGCGCCTGGAGCCGCTGCTGCTGCAGCTGCGGCAGAAGGGCCTGCAGTTCGCCCTCGTGGTCGACGAGTACGGCGGTACCGCCGGGGTCGTCACCCTGGAGGACCTCGTGGAGGAGATCGTCGGCGACGTGTCCGACGAGCACGACCGCGATCGCGGCGGGCTGCGCCAGCACCGCGACGGCTCCTGGACCGTGCCGGGCCTGGCCCGCCCCGACGAGGTGCAGGACCACACCGGCGTGGAGGTCCCCGAAGCGCCCGAGTACGAGACCCTCGGAGGCTTCGTCATGGCCCGCCTGGCCCGCATCCCCGCCGTCGGCGACGAGGTCGCCGTCGGCGGCGCCGTCCTGCGGGTCACCCGCATGGAGGGCCGTCGCGTGGACCGGTTGCGGCTGCGCACGCGCCCGGCGGTCCCCGAGGCCCAGGCCGGCGCCCACGCCGCCTCCCTGCCCGCGCGCACCCGTGCCGCCGGCAGCCCGGACGGCGCACCCGACGCTGTACCCACCGGTGCCCGCGCGGCCTCCACCACCACGGGGGGACGTTCGTGAGCACCGGAGCCTCCCTGCTGGTGGGCCTGCTGCTGCTGCTCGGCAACGGCTTCTTCGTCGGCGCCGAGTTCGCGGTGCTGTCCGCGCGGCGCAGCCAGATCGAGCCGCTGGCCCCGACCAGCGCGCGCGCCCGCTCCGCGCTGTCGGCGATGGAGCACGTCTCCCTCATGCTGGCGACCTGCCAGCTCGGCGTGACGCTGTGCTCCCTCGGCCTGGGCGCCGTCGCCGAACCGGCCCTGGCGCACCTGCTGGAGCCCCTCTTCGAGGCCGTGCACCTGCCGCACGCCCTGGTGCACCCGGTCGCGGTGGTCATCGCCCTGACCGTCGTGGTGTACCTGCACGTGGTCGTCGGCGAGATGATCCCGAAGAACCTCAGCATCGCCGGCCCGGACCGCGCCGTGCTGCTGCTGGCCCCGCCGCTGGTGGCGATCGGCCGGGCGATCGGCCCGCTGATCCGGGCGCTCAACGGCATCACGAACGCCGTGCTGCGCCTGGTGGGCGTGGAACCCAAGGACGAGGTCGCCAGCGCCTTCACCGTGGAGGAGGTGCAGTCGATCGTCGCCGAGAGCCAGCGCGAGGGCACCCTCGACGACTCCGGCGGCCTGGTCAGCGGGGCGCTGGAGTTCTCCGACCGCAGCGTCGGGGAGATCGCCGTGCCGCTGCAGGACCTGCGCACCGTGACCGTGGGCGCCACGCCGGCGGACGTGGAGGCGCTGGTGGCGCGCACCGGCTTCAGCCGGTTCCCCGTCCTGGACCCCTCCGGCGAACTGCACGGCTACCTGCACCTGAAGGACCTGCTGTACGCCGACGACGAGCGCTACCACCAGCCGGTGCCGGACAAGCGCATCCGCCAGCTCGGGACGCTGCGCGACGGCGAGGAGGTCGAGGACGCCCTCGCCTCGATGCGCCGCACCGGCGCTCACCTGGCGCGCGTCGTCGACGCGCACGGGCGGGTCACGGGCGTGGTGTTCCTCGAGGACGTCATCGAGGAACTCGTCGGCGAGGTCCGCGACGCCACCCAGCGCGCCCGTGCCTGACGCGGGCGCCCCGGGTGGCGCGCAGCGCGGGGACGCTCAGCGGCGCGCCAGGCGGCGCCCGCTGGGCGTGTCCGCGGGGGAGTACGCCATGCCGTAGTGGGCGTAGAGGCGCGGCTCGTCGTCCGGCCCCAGCTCCTCGTCGGTGCCGAACTCCGGGGAGGCCTTCACGGTCTCCTTGGGGAAGGCGACCCGGATGTCGTGGCGCCCCACGGCCGCCTGGTCCAGCGGGACCATCACCACCTTCTTGAACCCCAGCACCCCCGTCTCGACGGCGGCGAACAGCCACTCGTCGGTGGCGGCGTCCACGTACACCGACGCCAGCGTCCCGATCTTCTGATCGGTCACGTCGGTGACGGCGGCGCCCTTCCACTGGTTGAGGTCCTGCACGAGGATCGTCATGGCGCCACTGTGGCCGAGGCCGCCGCGGGCGGCCACCGCTGGTGTGCTCACCGGGGCTCCACGAACCCTCCCCGAGGCGGCGTCCGCCGGTGGCCGGAGGTGCCGCCGCGGGGTGGGACGATGGGCGCAGGATGAGCGAGCAGACCCCCGAGCGCAACCGCTTGAAGATCAACTGGGTGCAGATCGCCGGTGGAGCCCTGGCGGCGGCCACCTCGGCGATCCTGCTCGCCGGACTGCGCAGCCTGGGACCCCTGAGCACCCTGGTGGGCGCGGCCGTGGGCAGCATCGCGGCCTCCACGGCGGCGGCCGTCTACAACCACTACCTCGACACCAGCCGCGCCCGGCTCGCCGAGGTCGCGCGCCGGGCCCGTGAGCGCCGCGAGGACCCCTCCCCGGTCCCGGCGGCGCAGGACGAGCACCCCGAGCGGACGGACCCGCCGGTCGCGCCCGACCCCGGTCCCGCGCCCGACCCCGGGTTGGTGCCCGCGCCGGTCACCGGGCGGCGCTTCGGCGCCCGGCACGCGGTGCTGCTCGGCGTGCTCGCCTTCGTGATCTCCGTCGGCGGCATCGCCGTCTACGAGCACGTCGAGGGCCGCAGCGTCGCAGCGCAGCGCCAGGGCCAGGAGTCGGACGTGAGCACGAGCATCGTGGGCGGTTCGCTGACGCAGCAGCCCGCCACCCCGTCCGCCGAGCCCACGAGCCCCACCACCGCGGGGACGACCACCGCGACGACCACCGCGACGACCACCGCGACGGGCACCGCGACGGGCACCGCCAGCACCGAACCCACCGCCACGGCCACCGCGACCCGGAGCGCCACCGCGTCCGGCACGGCCGAGCCGACCGCGCGGGCGACCACGCCCGCGGCGACCCCCAGCGCCACGGCCGGCGCGACGGCCACGGACGGCGGGTCGGGCAGCGGCTCGGGTGGGGCCGCCGGCACGAGCGCGGGCGCCGGGGCGCCGGGGGCCGACGTCGCGGCCGCACCGAGCCCGGCCGCCACCGCGACCCCCAGCACGGCGGCCGACGCAGCGGCCGACGCGGAGCCGACCTCCGCCCCCTGAGCGGCGACCGCCTCAGCGCGGGTGCTGGTGGGGGTGCGGGGTGTCCGGCCCCGCGGCCTCGTGGCGGCGCATGCCCTGCGGCACCAGTTCCAGCATCTCGTCGGGCAGCAGGGGCAGGTCCAGCAGGCTCAGCTTCACCCGCGCGCGCCGGCCGTGCCCGGCGGCGTCCAGGCGGATGACGTGCCCGGCCTCGCGCTCGGCGCGCACCTCGACCACCGAGCCCACGGCCAGCTCGCCGCAGGCGATGCCGTCGACCTCCAGCACCGGCGGCCCCGAGGACTCCAGCAGCTCCAGCCGCACCGGCTCGTCGACGCCCAGCACGATCGGCCTGCCGATGCCGGACATGGGCGCCACGGGCGTGACGACGAGGGCGTCGGCCCCGGGGGAGACCACCGGGCCGCCGGCGGCGTAGCTGTAGGCGGTCGAGCCCGTGGGGGTCGCCAGGACCACCGCGTCGCAGCGCAGGTAGCCGATGCGCTGGTCGGCCACCGACAGCGCCGCCACCACGGTGCCGCGGCCCGGGGTGCGGGCCAGCGCCACGTCGTTGAAGGCGACGTGCTCGCGGCCCGGCCCGCTCAGGCGCAGGCACAGGTGCGGCTCGACCGTGAAGTCGCCGGCGGTGATGCGCTCCAGCGCCCCGGGCAGCTCCCGCGGCTCCAGCTCCACGAGGAAGCCCAGGTGGCCCAGGTTCACCCCCAGCACGGGGATGCGGCGGCCCACCACCAGGCGCAGCGCCCCCAGCATCGTGCCGTCCCCGCCCAGGCTGACCACGGCGTCCACCGTGCGGGCGAACTCCTCCTCGCCCACCAGGACGACGTCCGCGCACCGCTCGCCGAGGCGGGCAGCGTCCGCGCGCAGGCCGACGACCTCGTCGCCGTGCCCCCGGGCCCAGTCCAGCACGAGGGAGACGTGCGCGGTCACGTCGCGGGTGGGGTGGACCACCAGGCCCAGGCGCTTGCCGCCCCGGGCTCCGACGGACGGCGCGGTCGGCACGGCGGGGGGCACGGCGCCCACGCTACTGCCCACCCCCCTCGCGCCCCGGACCGTGCCGGGGCTCAGACCGCGACGGCCCGCGGCCCGCGGCCCGCGCGCGCCCGCGGCACCACCAGCGGGGTGCCCGTCTCGGGGTCGGGGACGACCACGCAGGGCAGGCCGAAGACCTCCTCGACGAGCTCGGCGGTGACGATCGCCGAGGGCTCGCCCTCGGCGACGACCCGCCCCTCCTTCAGGGCCACGAGGTGGGTGGCGTAGCGGCAGGCGTGGTTCAGGTCGTGCAGCACCGCCACGAGGGTGCGGCCCTGCTCCTCGTGCAGCTGCGCGCACAGGTCGAGGACCTCGATCTGGTGGGCGATGTCCAGGTAGGTGGTCGGCTCGTCCAGCAGCAGCAGCGGCGTCTCCTGGGCCAGGGCCATGGCGATCCACACGCGCTGGCGCTGCCCGCCGGACAGCTCGTCGACACCGCGCTCGGCGAGCTCCAGCACCCGGGTGGCGGCCATCGCCGCGTCCACCGCGCGCTCGTCGTCGCGGGTCCACTGCCGCAGCAGCTTCTGGTGCGGGAAGCGCCCGCGGGCCACCAGGTCGGCGACGGTGATGCCGTCCGGGGCCGTCGCCGACTGCGGCAGCAGCCCCAGGCGGCGGGCCACCTCCTTGGAGGGCAGCGACTGGATGACGGAGCCGTCGAGGTAGACGTGGCCCCGATCGGGGGTGAGCATCCGAGCCAGCGCGCGCAGCAGGGTGGACTTGCCGCAGGCGTTGGGGCCGATCACGACGGTGAAGGAGCCGTCGGGCACGTCGACGCCCAGGCCGGTGGCGATGGTGCGGTCGCCGTAGGCGAGGGTCAGGTCCTCCCCGCGCAGGCGGTTGCCGCCGGGGGTCCCGGGGCCGGCCCCGGTGGTGGTGCGCGCGTCCTTCGCCACTGCTCAGCCGTTCCTCGTCGTCGTCGCGGTCGTCGTTGCGGTCGTCCGTCCCGGTCGTGCCCGCGGCCCCTCGCCGCGGGTGGTCAGCCGCGCCCGCGGCGCCACTGCCCGACGAGCAGGTACGCCAGGTAGAGGCCGCCCACGGCGCCGGTGACGACGCCCACGGGCAGCTGGGTGGGGGCGAACACCCGCTGGGCGGCGAAGTCGCTGACCACGACGAGCAGCGCGCCCGTCAGGCCCGCGGCCACCAGGCCGGGGCCGACCGTCCCGGTGAGGCGGCGGGCCACCTGCGGGGCGGCCAGTGCCACGAACGCCACGGGCCCGGCGGCCATCGCGGCCAGCGCGGTGGCGGTCACGGCGGCCAGGAGCACGCCCACCCGCACGCGGTCCACCCGCACGCCCAGGGCGCGGGCGGCGTCGTCGCCGAGGTCCAGCATCCCCAGCGCCCGGCTCGTCAGCAGCAGGGCGGGCAGCAGCACCAGCAGTCCGGCGCCCAGGGGGGCGGCCTGTTCCCACCCGCGGCCGTTGAGGCTGCCGGTGATCCACACCTGCGCCGCCTGCGCCTCCTCCACCTCGGCGCGGGTGAGCAGGTAGTTGTTCACCGCCTGCAGCGCGGCGCTCGTGCCGATGCCGACGAGGATGAGGCGGTAGCCCTGCACGCCGCCGCCGCCGCGGGAGAGCAGGTAGACGAGCAGGGCGCTGGCGAACCCGCCGGCGACGGCGCCGACGGCCACGTCGATGCCGCTGCCGCCCAGGACGAGCATGACGAGCAGCGCGCCGCTGACGGCGCCGTGGGTGAAGCCGATGACGTCGGGACTGCCCAGCGGGTTGCGGGTGACGAGCTGGAAGACGGCCCCGGCCACGCCGAGGGCGACACCCACCAGCAGTCCGGTGACCAGCCGCGGCAGCCGCAGCCCCAGCACGATGAACTCGTCGGCGCCCTCGCCGCGGCCGACGAGGGCGCGCAGCACCCCGGGCACGCCGATCGGGTAGTCGCCGGTGGTCAGGCTCAGCGCGGACACCGCCGCGACCACCGCGGTGATCACCAGGCACACCGCGAGGCTGCGGCCCTCCACGCGCAGGCTGACCGCGCCGCGGCGGCCCAGGCGCAGGGTGCGGCCGCGGCGGGCGCGGGCGGCGACGCGGGCCTCGGGCGCGGACAGCGGCGGGGCGGTCGCGCGCGGGGGGGCGGGGGCGCTCACAGCTGCGCCAGCCGACGCCGGCGGACCAGGGCGACGAGGACGGGGGCGCCGAGCAGCGCGGTCACGATGCTGACCTCCAGTTCGCCGGGGCGGACCACGACCCGGCCGAGGACGTCGCCCAGCAGCAGCAGCGCCGGCGCCAGGACGAGGGACAGGGGCAGGACCCAGCGCTGGTCCGGGCCGGTCAGGGCCCGGACCACGTGCGGCACGGCCAGGCCGAGGAACCAGATGGGGCCGGCGGCGGCGGTGGCCGCCCCGCACAGCAGCGTCACGGCCAGCGCCGTCACCACGCGGGTGCGCCCCACGCGCACGCCCAGCGCGCGGCCGGAGTCCACGCCCAGGGCCAGGGCGTTCAGCGAGCGCGCCTGCGACAGCGCCAGGGCGGTGCCCACGGCGAAGAACGGCAGCATCTGCCGGAAGACGTCCAGGTCGTGCCCGGCGAGGGAGCCGACCTGCCAGAAGCGGAAGCGGTCGAAGGTGCCCTGGTCCAGCAGCACCTGCGCGGTGGTGTAGGCGCCCAGGGCGGCGCTGACGGCGGTGCCGGCCAGGGCCAGGCGCACCGGTGTGGCGCCGCCGCGCCCGGCCGAGCCGAGCACGTACACGACGACCGCGACCACGGCGGCGCCCAGCATGGCGGCCCACACGACGCTGAGGCGCGAGCTGAGCCCGAACACCCCCACGGCGGTGACCATGGCCGCTGCGGCGCCGGAGTTCACGCCCAGCAGCCCGGGGTCGGCCAGCGGGTTGCGCGTCAGGGCCTGCATGAGCGCACCGGCCAGCCCCAGCGCGGCCCCGACCGCGATGCCCAGCAGGGTCCGCGGCACGCGCAGCTCGCGCACCACGAGGGCGTCCTGGGAGTCCGTGGTGCCGCGCAGGGCGTCCAGGACCGTGCCCAGCGGGACGTCGCGCGAGCCGACGGCGAGGCTGGCCAGGACGGCCGCCGCCAGGACGGCGAAGGACAGCAGCAGGGCGGTGGTCCGCCGGGTGCGGCCGGTGCGCCGGGCCGGGGTGCCGACGGGGGGGACGGCCGTGGCCGTGGGTGGGCTCGTCGCGGGTGCCACGACAGGTGAGGTTAGCCTGTCATCACCGGTGCGGTCAGGGAGGTGCGCGTCACCGCCGCCCACCCCGGCCGTGACCGCGCCGGTGCGGGTGCGGGTGGAGCAGGGTGAGCGGGCGCCGCCGGGGAGGACCGGGGAAGAACGCGACGCCCCGGGCCGTTACCCTGGACGGAGCGGGACGCCGTCGGCGTGCCCGCGGTCGAGTGTTCAGCGCGCGGTGCCCCGGTGTCCCCGGCAGGCGCCGCGGCGCGCAGGTCCCTCGCGCGGCGCCACGGCGCCCGGGCGGGTGCGGTCGGGCACCACGGCCGATCCCCGTCGTCCCGAGAGGCACCCGTTGAACCCCTCCGCGCCCAGCGGCACCCGCACGTCCACCTCGTCCGTCCCTGGCCAGCGCCCGCCCCGCCGCCGCGCCCGCGGCGGGGGCGTCCCCGCCCCCCGCACCGACGCCACCACCGCTCCGGCCGACCCGCAGGCCGTCGAGGCCGCCGCCCCGCCCGCCGCCCCGCCCGCCGGCCAGGTCGCCGACGAGCGCTCCTTCGCCGAGCTGGGCGTGCCCGCCCCCCTGGTGGAGGTCCTCGCCGGCACCGGGGTCACCGCGCCCTTCCCGATCCAGTCCGCGACCCTGCCCGACTCCCTGGCCGGGCGCGACGTGCTGGGCCGCGGCCGCACCGGCAGCGGCAAGACCATCGCCTTCGCGCTGCCGCTGGTGGCGCGGCTCGCCGCCTCCGGCACGCCCCGGCGCACCACCAGGCCCCGGGCCCTGGTGCTGGTGCCCACCCGCGAGCTGGCCAACCAGGTCGCCGCCACGGTCACGCCCCTGGCGAAGGCCGTGGGGCTGCGCACCGCCGTCGTCTTCGGCGGCGTGGGTCAGAACCCGCAGGTCAGCGCGCTGCGCGAGGGCGTCGACGTCCTCATCGCCTGCCCGGGTCGGCTGGAGGACCTCATCCGCCAGGGGCACTGCCGCCTGGACGCGGTGGAGGTCACCGTCCTGGACGAGGCCGACCACATGGCCGACCTCGGCTTCCTGCCCGGCGTCAAGCGGCTGCTGGACACCACCCCCGCCGGCGGGCAGCGACTGCTGTTCTCCGCGACGCTGGACAACGGCGTCGACGTGCTCGTCAAGCGCTACCTGTCGCAGCCGGTGACGCACTCGGTGGACCCGGCCGTGGCGCCGGTGTCCACCATGGAGCACCACGTGCTGGAGGTCTCCGCGGACGGCAAGGCCGCGCTGGTGCGCGAGCTGGCCTCCGGCCAGGGCCGCACCGTGCTGTTCACGCGCACCAAGCACGGCGCCAAGAAGCTCGCCAAGCAGCTCACCGCCGCCGGCACGCCGGCCGTGGACCTGCACGGGAACCTCAGCCAGAACGCCCGCGAGCGCAACCTCGGCGCCTTCTCCGAGGGCTCGGTGCGCGTGCTGGTGGCCACCGACATCGCCGCGCGCGGCATCCACGTCGACGAGGTCGGCCTGGTCGTGCACGTGGACCCGCCCACCGAGCACAAGGCGTACCTGCACCGCTCGGGGCGCACCGCGCGCGCCGGCGCCGAGGGTCTCGTCGTCACCGTCGCCACCCCCGACCAGCGCGCCGACGTGCGCACCCTGGCCCGCCAGGCGGGGATCTCGCCGCGCTGGACGGACACCCGCACCGGTGCCGACCTCGTCGACCGGCTCGTGGGCCCGCGCGCGGCGTGGGTGGACCCGGACTCCTCCCCGGTGCCCACGGCGCCGCCGCAGCCGCAGCGCGCTCCGAAGCAGCCGCGCCAGCAGGCTCAGCCGCAGGCCCGCCAGCAGAGCCGGCGGCCCGCGCAGCAGGCCACCGGCGGGACCACCGGTGGCAGCACCGGGGAGGCCTCGCGCCGTCGCCGTCGCCGCGGTGGACGCGGCCGTGGCGGTGCCACCCCCACCGCCTGACCGCCTGACCGTCCGGTCGAGCCGGCCCCGGTGCGCCCCCGCGCGCCGGGGCCGGCGGCGCGTTCGGCGCCCGGTGCCGGCGGGCGGCGGCCGCCGGGGACACTGGCGCCCGTGCTGCCGCCCGGACTGCTCGCCACCCTGCCCGTCGGCACGGTCGTGCCCGACCTCCTGGCCGCGCTCGCCCACGCCGGTGCCGCGGTGCTGCAGGCCCCGCCGGGCACCGGCAAGACGACCCTGGTGCCGCTGGCCCTCGCCGACGCCCTGCCCGGGCGCGTCCTGGTCGCCGAGCCCCGGCGGGTCGCCGCCCGCGCCGCTGCCGCCCGCATGGCCGCGCTGCTGGGCGAGGAGGTGGGCGGGACCGTCGGCTACGCCGTGCGCGGGGAGCGGCGCACCGGTCCGGGCACGCGCGTGGAGGTCGTCACCACGGGCCTGCTGCTGCGCCGGCTGCTGGCCGCCGAGGACCTGCCGGGGGTGTCGGCGGTCCTGCTCGACGAGGTCCACGAGCGCCAGCTGGACCTGGACCTGGCGCTGGCCTTCTGCGTGCAGGCGCGCCGGCTTCTGCGCGAGGACCTGCGCCTGGTCGCGGCCTCGGCGACGCTCGCCGCCGACCGGCTGGCCGCCGTCCTGGGTGGGGGGCCGGGTGCCCCCGCCCCGGTGGTGACGGCCACGGCGCCCGTGCACCCGTTGCAGGTGCGCTGGTGCCCGCCGTCGCGCCCGGTGCGCCCGCCGGAGGGCCTGCGGGTGGACCCCGCGCTGCTGGAGCACGTGGCCGGCCTCGTGCAGCGGGCCGTCGCCGAGCTGGACGGCGACGTGCTCGCCTTCCTCCCCGGCGCGGGGGAGGTCGCCGCCGTGCAGCGGCGCCTGCACCTGCCCGGCGTGGACGTGGCCGTGCTCACCGGCGGGCACGGCGCCCGGGAGCAGGACGCGGCGCTGCGCCCCGGCCCGCGGCGCCGCGTGGTGCTGGCCACCGCCGTCGCCGAGTCGAGCTTGACGGTGCCCGGGGTGCGCGTGGTCGTCGACGCGGGACTGGCGCGCGTGCCGCGGGTGGACCACGCCCGCGGCCTGTCCGGGCTGGACACGGTGCGGGTCTCGCGCGCCGGCGCCGAGCAGCGCGCCGGCCGCGCCGCCCGCGAGGCGCCCGGCACGGTGCTGCGCGCCTGGTCGGCCGCCGAGCACGCCCTGCTGGTGCCCGATCCGGCGCCCGAGATCGCCACCGGTGACCTCGCCTCCTTCGCCCTGCTGGCGGCCTGCTGGGGCGAGGTCGTCGACCTGCCCCTGCTGGACGCGCCGCCGGCGGGTCCGCTCGCGGCCGCGCGCGCCTCGCTGGTGCGCCTGGGCCTGCTGGACGCCGCGGGCGCGGTCACGCCCGCCGGCCGCGCGGCCGCGGCCGTGGGCGCCCACCCCCGCCTGGCGCGGGCCCTGCTGGACGGTGCCCCGCTGGTCGGCGCCGCCCGCGCCGCCGAGGTGGTCGCGCTCGTGGGGGAGGACGTGCGCGGGCGCGACGACGACCTGGCCGCGACCTGGCGCGCGGTGCGCGCGGGGCGGCTGCCGGGCGCGGAGCAGTGGCGCCGGGAGGCGCGACGGCTGCGCGCGGCCGTGCCCGCGGGCGCGGGGGAGGGCGGCGGAGAGCTGCCCGACGACCTGGCCGCGGGGCTGGTGACCGCGCTGGCCTTCCCCGAGCGCGTGGCGCACCGCCGCGGCGCGGGGTGGGCCTCGGTGGGCGGCACCCGCTTCGAGCCGGGCCCGGGCTCGGCGCTGGAGGGTGCGCAGTGGGTCGCGGTGGCCGTCGCCGACCGCGCACCCGGCCGCGCCTCCGCCCGGGTGCGCGCCGCCGCGCCGCTGGAGGAGGACCTGGCCCGCACGGTCGTGGCGCCCGTCGTGGCCGACGAGGTGCTCTGGCGCGACGGGGACGTCGTGGCCCGCCGCGTGGAGCGGCTGGGGGAGCTGGAGCTGTCCGCGCGCCCGCTGCCGGACCCGCCGCCGGAGGCGGTCGCCGCGGCCGTGGCCGAGGGCCTGCGCCGCGAGGGGTTGGGGCTGCTGCGCTGGAGCGCTGCGGCGCGCTCGCTGCGGCAGCGCGTCGCCTGCTGCCGCGCCGCGCTGGGCGAGCCGTGGCCGGACCTCGGCGACCGGGCGCTGGCCGCGGACCCGGGCGGCTGGCTGGGGCCGCAGCTGGCGGCGGTGCGCTCGCGCGCGGACCTGGCGCGCCTGGACGTGGCGGCGGCCCTGCGCCGCACCCTGCCGTGGGAGGTCGCGGCGCGCCTGGAGGAGCTGGCGCCGGAGGCGGTGGTCGTGCCCAGCGGCAGGCGCGCCGCCCTCGACTACGCCGACCCGGCCGCGCCGGTGCTGGCGCTGAAGCTGCAGGAGGCCTTCGGGTGGCGCTCGGGGCCGCGCGTGGCCGGCGGGCGGGTGGCGGTCGTGGTGCACCTGCTGTCCCCGGCGGGCCGGCCCCTGGCGGTCACCGCTGACCTGGAGTCCTTCTGGCGCAACGGTTACCCCGGGGTGAGGGCGGAGAACCGCGGCCGCTACCCCAAGCACCCCTGGCCCGAGGACCCGCTGGCGGCCGAGCCGACCGCCCGCACGAGCGCCGCCGTGCGCCGCGACGCGCGGTCCCGCTGACCCTACGATCACGGACTGTGACGCGACCGGGGACGCGGGGGGCGGCGGCCGCCGCCGGGCGGCGGGGTCGCGGGTGAGCGCTGCCCTCGCGGCCGTCGACGTCGTCGTCGTGGGCGCCGGCCAGGGCGGGCTGGCCACCGCCCACCACCTGCTGCGCGCCGGGCTGGAGCCGGGGCGCGGGTTCGTCGTCGTGGACGCGGCGGACGGGCCGGGCGGGGCGTGGCGGCACCGCTGGCCGTCGCTGACGATGGACCGCGTCAACGGGGTGCACGACCTGCCGGGGTTGTCGATGCGCGAGGCGCTGGGACCCGTGGACCCGCGCGCGCCCGCGCACGAGGTGGTGCCTGCGTACTTCGCCGCCTACGAGGAGGTCCTGGGCCGGCCGGTGCGCCGGCCGGAGCGGGTGCGCCAGGTGCGGCCGGCCGGTCCCCGGCTGCTCGTCGTCACAGACCGCGCCCGGTACGCGGCGCGCGCCGTGGTCAGCGCCACGGGCACGTGGACGCGCCCGTTCCGCCCGTTCTACCCGGGGGTGGGGACCTTCCGCGGCCGGCAGCTGCACACGGCGGACTACCGCGGCCCGGGGGAGTTCGCCGGGCAGCACGTCGTGGTGGTGGGGGGTGGGATCTCCGCGGTGCAGCACCTGGCGGAGCTGTGCCGGGTGGCGACGACGACGTGGGTGACGCGGCGCGAGCCGGTGTTCCGCGCGCCCGACGCGGCGGGCGCGCTGGACGTGCGGGCCCGCCGGGCCGCGGTGGCGGAAGTGGCCGGGCGGGTGGCGGCGGGCCTGCCCCCCGGCAGCGTGGTGTCGGCGACCGGGCTGGTCCTGACCCCGGAGGTCGCCGCGCTGCGGGCCGCGGGGGTGCTGGACCGCCGCCCCGTGTTCTCGCGGGTGCTGCCGCACGGCGTGCGCTGGGCGGACGGCTCGGAGGTGGCCGCCGACGCGATCCTGTGGGCGACGGGTTTCCGACCGGCGCTGGACCACCTGCGCCCGTTGCGGTTGCGCGAGCCGGGCGGCGGCGTCCTCGTGGACGGCACCCGCGCGGTGCGGGAGCCGCGCCTGCACCTGGTGGGCTACGGGCCCTCGGCGTCCACGGTGGGGGCTTCGCGGGCGGCGCGGGAGGCGGTCCGGGTGGTGGTCGCCGGCCGGTGATGCATCTCATCAATTGAGACGCGCGTATCAGATGGTGGACGACGGGTGGGTTCTCGCGGAACGCTGCCGCCGTGACCACCCCCACCCCCGACCCCGGGTACGTGCACGGCTACGCCCCCGCGGTCCGCCGCTCGCACGGCCGCCGCACCGTCGCCAACTCCGCCACCCATCTGCTGCCGCGGCTACGCCCCGGCGCTTCGCTGCTCGACGTCGGCTGCGGCGTCGGCACGCTGACGGCCGACCTCGCCGCCCACGTCGCCCCGGGCCGCGTCGTCGGCGTCGACTCCTCCGCCGAGGTCCTGCAGGCCGCCCGCAGCGCGGCCGCCGGGCGCGGCGTCCACGTCGAGCTGACGGTCGCCGACGCGCACGCCCTGCCCTTCGCCGACGGGGAGTTCGACGTCGTGCACGCCCACCAGGTACTGCAGCACCTCCCCGACCCCGTCGCCGCGCTGCGCGAGATGCGCCGCGTCTGCCGGCCCGGCGGGACGGTCGCGGTGCGCGACGCCGACTACGCCACCGTGCACTGGCACCCCACCTCGCCCGGCCTGCGGTCGTGGCTGTCCGGGTACCGCGCCACCGCCCGGGCCGCGGGCGGCGACCCCGATGCCGGCGCCCGCCTGCTCGCGCTGGCGCGTGCCGCGGGCTTCTCCGAGGTCGTCCCGTCGGCGTCGGTGTGGGTGTTCGCCACCGCGGAGGACCGCGCCTGGTGGGGCGGGACGTGGGCCGAGCGCACCGAGAACTCCGAGCTGACCGACCGCCTGCGCCGCAACGGGTTCAGCGAGGAGGACGTCACCGCTGCGGCGGCCGCCTGGCGGGACTGGGCCGCCGACCCGGACGGGTGGACGGCGATGGTGCACGGCGAGCTGCTGTGCCGGCCGTGAGGGGCGCCCCGGGCGCGGTCAGGCCAGCGGTTCCACGGCGGTGAACGGTGCGGTGAGGACCCCGGCGGCCGTCTGCACGTGGTAGCGGGTGCGGGCCCGGCGCAGCACGCGGCCGGACAGCCCGGCGTAGCGGCCCGTGCCCAGCAGGCGCACGGCCGTCCCGACCGGCAGGGGCGGTGCGGGAGGGGCCCCGGCCGGCCCGGGGGCGCCCAGCAGGCCGGCGCGCAGGGCGCGGTGGTCGGCGCGGTACCGGTCCCCCATCTCGGTCACCGGCACCTCCCGGCCGTCGAGGTGCCAGGTCAGCAGGTGCTCGGGGGAGAAGCCCCGTGCGCACGCCCCGCAGGCGACCAGCCGCGCCGGGCGCCGGTGCCGGGTCACGGCGTGCCCGGCGGGGCACACCCCGCGCCAGCGCCCGGGCGGCCGGGGCGCCGACGTCGTGCGGGCGCCCGAGCAGCCGATGCGGCGGGCGGCGGCGCGCCACACGGCGTCGTGCCCGTGCCGGGTCCCCACCAGGGCGTGGGCGATCTCGTGCAGGACGGTGTCGCGCACCTCGGCCGGTGAGTGCAGGAACGTCAGCGGGGCGCTCAGCCCGATCTGCCGGCGGTCCTCCCGGCAGACCCCCGCGCGGGTGCGCGCCCGGTCCAGCACCACCGTCCAGCCGTCCAGCCCGTGCTCGGCGAGCAGCTCCTCGGCCACCGCCACCGCGTCCCGCAGTTCCACCCCGCCATCCTGCCCCGTCCCCATCGTGGTCCCGTCGTGGTCCCGTCGTGGTCCCGTCGTGGTCCCGCCGCGGGGACGGGCACCAGCGGCGGGCTCGTGCCAGGGTCGCGGGGTGAGCGCAGCCGTGGACGCCGTCGTGGTGGGGGCCGGGCCCAACGGGCTGGCCGCCGCCGTCGTGCTGGCCCGGGCGGGCCTGCGGGTGGAGGTGCTGGAGCGCAACCCCGCCGTCGGCGGCGGGGCGCGCACCGCCGAGCTCACCCTCCCCGGCTTCGCCCACGACCTCGGCTCCGCCGTGCACCCCATGGCGCTGGCCTCGCCGTTCTTCCGCGCCTTCGACCTGCCCGCGCACGGCGTGGAGCTGCTGCAGCCCGACGTCGCCTACGGCCACCCCCTCGACGGCGGCCGGGCCGCCCTGGCGCTGCGGGACCTGGACGCCACCGCCGAGGGCCTGGGCCCCGACGGTCGTGCCTGGCGCGGGCTGCTGGGGCCCCTGGTGGACCGCTGGCGCGAGGTCGTCGCCCTGGCACTGGGCGACCTGCGCACCCCGCCGCGCTCGGCGGGGGAGCTGGCCGCGGCCGCCCGCCTGGGCCTGGCGGTGCTGGAGCAGGGCGGGCCCGCCTGGGGCGCGAGGTTCCGCACCGACGCCGCCGCCGCGCTGCTGACCGGTGCGGCCGCGCACGCGGTCGCCCCGCCGCGGGCCCCCGGTCCGGCCGGGGCCGGGCTGCTGCTGGCGACCCTCGCGCACGCCGTCGGCTGGCCGGTCCCGCGCGGGGGCTCGCAGGCGATCTCCGACGCCCTGGCCGCGGAGGTGGTCCGGCTCGGCGGTTCCGTGCGCACCGGGGTGGAGGTGGGGGACCTGCGCGAGCTGCCGCCGGCGCGCGCGGTGCTGCTCGACGTGGTCCCCCGCGGCCTGCTGCGCCTGGCGGGGGGCCGTCTGCCCGGCGGCTACGCGGCGTGGCTGCGCCGGTGGCGGCACCGCGCCGCGGCCGCACCGGTCCACTTCGCCCTCGACGGACCGGTGCCCTGGGCGGCGCCGGGTCTGGAGCGCGCGGGCACCGTCCACGTCGGCGGCACCCGCGCCGAGCTGGTGGCCGCCGAGCGCGCGGTCGCCGCCGGCCGGCACGCCGCGCGCCCGTACGTGCTGCTGTCGCAGCCCTCGGTGCTGGACCGCTCGCGGGCCCCGGGGGCGCACCAGGTGCTGTGGACCTACGCGCACGTGCCCCTGGGGTCGACCGTCGACGTGGGGGACGCCGTGCAGGCCCAGGTGGAGCGGTTCGCGCCGGGGTTCGGGGACCGGGTGCTCGCCCGGCGCACCGTGACCGCGGCGCAGCTGGAGACGGAGAACCCGAACCTCGTGCGGGGCGACGTCTCCGGCGGTGCGGTGACGCCGTGGCAGCTGCTGTTCCGGCCGGTGCCGCGCTGGGACCCGTACCGCGTGCCGCTGCCGGCGCCTGCCCCGGCCACGTACCTGTGCTCCTCGGCGACGCCCCCCTCGGCGGGCGTGCACGGCATGGCCGGGGTGCACGCCGCCCGGCGGGCGCTGCGGCGCGAGTTCGGGGTGCGCGTCGACGGGGACGGGCTGTCCGCGCGGACGCGGTGAGGCCCCGGCGGACCCTCCCGGGTTCCCCGCGGGTTTCCCGCGGTTTCCCCGAGGGTTCACCACGGGTCCGCCGGAAGTTCGCGGGGCCTCCCCGGGCTCCCGTCCCGCGGCCCGGTCAGCCGCGCGCGGCCTGGCCGACGCGCTCGGCGGCGCTCAGGTCCACCGTGCGCGACAGCGAGGGCAGGAACCGGATGAGGTGCTCGCGGCTGCGCCGGGCCGCCTCGCGGTGCACCGGGTCGTGGTCGTAGAGCTCGACGCTGATCCAGCCGTCCAGCCCGTCGGTGCCCAGGACCCGGCCCACCGCTGCGAAGTCGACGTCGCCGTCGCCGGGCACGAGGTGGGCGTGCACCCGGTCCGCGATGTCCTCCACCTGCAGGTGCCGCGTGATCGGCAGGTGGCGTTCCAGCGACCCGATCGGGTCGTCCTCGACGACGACGGCGTGGCCGAGGTCCTGGCTGAGCCACAGGTCGCCACTGCCGGTGCGGTCGATCACCGCGGCGACCTCGGCGTTGGTCTGGCAGTGGAAACCCGGCTCCGGCTCGATCCCCAGCACGGTGCGCCCGCGGGGCAGGCCCGCGGCGTCGAGCTCGGCGTGCAGGGTGTCCAGCAGGACGGCGATCCCCTCGTCCAGCCAGCGGTCGGCCTCGGCGGCGTCCACGGCGGGGTGCCGGCTGCCGGTGGAGAACACGACGAGGGGAACGCCGACGCGCACGCCGATGCGCACCCCGCGGCACAGCAGGTCCAGCCGGCGCGCGCGTTCGGCCGGGTCGGGGTCGACCAGGGCCGGTTCGAACGGCAGTTCGCTGAGCAGGTGCGGGTCGCCGGTGGCGAGGCTGCACGCCACCAGGCCGGTTTCTTCTAGAACCCGGTGCAGGCGGTCCGCGTCCGCCGGCGAGAACGCCCACGGGTCGACGTGCTGCCCGTTCAGCGACAGTTCGATCCCGTTGTAGCCGGTGTCGGCCAGCACCCGCACGGCCTCGTCCAGCGGGACCGAGCGCAGGCCGTTGGCGTTGTAGGCGAGCCGGGTGCTCGACTCGCGGGGATGGGGGGTGGAATGCACCTGGGGACTCCTCGTGGTCGTGGGACAGGCGCGGGGCGGCCCGGGAAAGGGACCGTTTCGCAGACTGTCAGGAACCCGCGCGACGCGCGCCCCGGAGGAGTGTCGCGGTGCGTGGAGGGACGTCGTGGGCGCGTGACGGTCCTCACGGGGGTTCGGGGTGCGCCGGCCGACGGCGGGCGGCAGGCTGGCGCCGTGCTGCTGACCCTGCCGTGCGCCGCCCTGGGCCGTCCCGCGTGACCGGCACCGCCGCTCCCGCGGGCTCCACCGGTTTCCCCGGCTCCACTGCCGGCGGACCGGTCGTCCCCCCGTCCTCGCTGCAGGTCTACCGCGAGGTCGCCGACCTCAAACGCCTGCGCGACGCCCGCGAACCGGGTTCCCTCGCCGACCGCGCGTTCGTGCGCTCCTGGCGGGCGGTCCTGGCCGACCCCTCGCCGGCCGCCGTGGAACAGCTCGCCCTGCGCGAGACCGCGCACGCCCTGGCGGCCGCCCGCCTGGCCGGCGTGGACGCCTCCGTCCTGGAACTGGCCGGCCTGTCGCGCAGCGAGCGGCTCGACGTGCTGCAGCGCGCGTTCGACGCGGTGACCTCCACCGCCGACGGCGGGCTGGGCGACCTGGCCGACGTGCGCGCGGCGCTCGACCCGGACCCGCTCGACACCGGCGCCCTGCCCCGCGTGCCGGCGTTCGTGCAGGCCCTGGTGCACCAGCCCCGCGCGGGTGCCACCCACCCCGTGCGGCCGAGGGTGGTGGTGGAACCCCCGGAGAGCCACGGCGACCACTGCTTCGTCACCGCCGTCTACTCCGCGCTCGTCGCCGGCCGCCACGGCGTCGGCCGCGGCGAGGCGTTCCTGGTCGCCCTGGCCCACCACCTGCCCAACGGGGACCTGCCCGACGCGGGTTTCGGCGGTGAGGTGCTCCTCGGTGAGCACCACCAGCGCGTCCTGGCCGTGCTCGAGGAGCGGTCGATGGCCCAGTTGCCGGACGCGCTGGCCACCCGGCTGCGGGAGCTGCTGCCGCAGCGGGAGACCACCGGGACGTCGATCGGGCGCGTCTTCAACACGGCCGACGTCCTGGACCGCGTCCTGCAGGTGCACCACCACGCCCGTGCCGCCGCCTTCACCGCCGCCCAGGCGCTGGACGACCTCGACATCGTCCACCCCGGACCGGTGCAGGAGTTCCAGCTCGGCGTGCTGGCCGCCGCCGGGATCCCCGTGCGCTGAACCCCGACTCCCGAGACCGACGGAGAACCGTGACGAACCTCGAGAACCCGACCGGCCCCCCGAGCACCGGGTGGGTGATCGCCGGTGCCGGCTGGGTGGCTCGCGACCACATGGCCCCCGCCCTGGCCGCCTCGCCCACCAGCCGCGTCGTCGCGGTCGTGGACCGCGACCTCGGCGCCGCGCGCGCCCTGGCGCAGCGGTTCCCCGGAGCCGTCGCGCACGACGACCTGACGACCGCGTTCCGCACCCCCGGTGCGCGCGCCGCCTACGTCGCCACCCCGAACCACGCCCACCGCGAGGTGGCCGAGGCCGCCGCGGACGCCGGGCTGGCCGTGCTGTGCGAGAAGCCCCTCGCCGCCGCGCTCGACGACGCCGCCGCCCTGGTCACCGCCTGCGAGCGGGCCGGCGTCCTCGCGGCCACCGCGTTCGACCAGCGGTTCCACCCCGCGCACCGGCGGATCGCCGAGGTCGTGGCGGCCGGCACCCTCGGCACCGTGACGAGCGTGCGCATCGTCTACGGCTGCTGGCTGCCGCCGGGATGGGCCCCGCCGGGCAGCACCACCGGGGACAACTGGCGCGTCGACCCCGTCCGCGCCGGCGGCGGCGCCTACGTCGACCTGGCCCCGCACGGCCTGGACCTGGTGGGGGCGCTGCTCGGCGAGGACGTCGAGGTCGCCACCACCCACGTGCAGCGCCGCGTGCACGACTACGCCGTCGATGACGGCTCGATCCTGGTGGGCAGCACGGGCTCCGGCGTGCTCGTCACCATCGCGAACTCCTTCAACACCGTCGAGACGCTGCCGCGGCGGCGCCTGGAGGTCGTCGGGACCCGCGGTCAGCTGGTGGCGACGAACACCATGGGGCAGACCGCCGGCGGGACGCTGGAACTCATCGACGCCGGCACGGGGGAGTCCTCGCCCGTGGAGTTCGACACCGCGACGTCGCCGTTCGCCGCGCAGGTGCGCGCGGTGGAGGAGGCACTGGCCGACCCGGCGCGCTGGCCGTTCCCGATGGCCCGCGACCTGCGGCTGCTGCACCTGCTGCACGACGCCCTCGGCGCCGGGGTCCCCGGCACCCGGCCCGACCCCGTCCTCACCGCGCAGGAGGCCTGAACGATGACCGGCCCGAACGACTCCCACGAACTGCGCGGCGTCCGCGCCGGCGAGCTCGCGCCGCTGCCCACCCGGGCGCACCGCAGCCACCGCGCGTACTCCTGCACGAACTGCGGGCACTGGCAGCGCTGGTTCGCGCACACCGCGCCCCCGCTGTGCCCGGTGTGCGCGGACGTGCGCAACGAACTGCCCGAGGAGGGGTTCGCCTTCCGCACCGAGCGGGAGGTCGACGACCTCGTCGAGACCTCCTGGCGCGAGGCCGTCCCCGGCGTCACGGAGTTCTGGTGCGACCCCGTGGTCGGGCTCGGCTCGCACGGCTGGGTCCTGGACACCGTCGACGGCCTGCTCGGTTTCGAGGCCGCGCCCTGGTACTCCGCCGCCGCGCTGGCCGAGCTGCGCCGCCGCGGCGGCCTGCGGGTGCTGGCGTCCAGCCACGTGCACGGGTTCGGCGGCCTGTGGCAGTTGCAGGACGAGCTGGACCCGCCGGTCGTCGCCGTCGGGGTGGACGACCTGGTGTGGACCAAGGCGTTCCGCGTGACGTACCCGGCCGACGACCACCTGCAACTGGCCCCCGGCATCTCCCTGCACCGCACCGGCGGGCACTTCCCCGGACACAGCGTCCTGCACGACGCCGGCCGTGGGCTGCTGTTCTGCGGCGACTCCCTGAAGATCGACCTCAACCCCGACGGCAGCGCCGCTGCGCTCAGCGCCCACAAGGCGTTCCACGCGCAGATCCCGCTCTCGCGCGCCGAGCTGCGGCGGATGCGCGAGACCGTCGGCGCGCTGGAGTTCGAGACGGTGTTCAGCCCGTTCGAGTTCGCCACCGGCGTCACCACGCGGCACGTGCTGGCCCTGGTGGACCACATGCTCGCGCACCCCCCGTCGGCGGCACCGGTCCCGATGGACGTCCTCGGACCCGCGAAGGCGGTCATCGCGTGAGCGCCCCCACCCCCCACCCCCTCGTCGTCGACCACCCCGTCGACGACGTGGCCGAGCACGCCGCGACCACGCGCTTTCGGGACGTGCTGGGCACGCGGGACAGGTACGAGTTCCCCACCTACCGGCTGGACACCGTGGGTGTGCCGTCCTGGTGGACGATCGCCCCCGCCGGCCCGGGCGGGTCGGCGGCCGCCGGGCACGGGTACGGCGGCACCGACGCCGACGCCCGGCGCTCCAGCTGGGGGGAGTCGGCCGAGCTGGGCCTGCTGCGCGAGCGGATCGCCACCCTGGAGCACCGCCGCGCCCCCCGTGCGGCGCTGGTGGCCGAGTTCGGCACCGACGCCGTCGTGGACCCGCCCGCGCTGTGCCTGGACGCCGGCGCCCCCTACGAGCCCGGCGCCGTCCTGAACTGGCTCCCCCTGCAGCGGCACGGCACGGGCGAGCGCGTGTGGGTCCCCGCCGACGTGGTCCTGCGCGACGCCGAGGAACTGCCGCCCGGCCTGGTCGACGACCTGCCGCGCCTGGTCACCCGGCACGGCAACGGCCTCGGTGCCGGCGACACCCTGCACCGCGCCGTCGCCCACGGCATCGGCGAACTCCTCCAGCGCGACGGCAACGGCACCCGGTTCCGCGCGATGGACACCGGCGTCGTCCTCGACCTGGGGCCGGGCGACGAGCAGGTGCGCGACCCCGCCACCCGCGAGGCGCTGGCGAAGCTGCGCGCCCAGGGCGTCCGGGTGGTGCCGAAGCTGGCGAACGACTGGTGGGGGATCGTCAACGTCACCGTCGTCGGCGCCGACGACGACCCCCTGCAGCCGGTGATGGTGACGGCCGCGGGCGAGGCCGCCCACCCCGACCGGGAGGTCGCGCTGCGCAAGGCCGTGCTGGAGTTCGCCGCCGCGCGCTCGCGCAAGGCGTTCACCCACGGCTCGCTGGACGCCGTGGCGGCGATCAGCCCGCCCGGGTACCTGGACCGCTACACCGCGGACCCCGCCACCCAGGAGGAACGGGCGCTGCGCGGGATGCTGCGCTGGCTGGGCATGGACGCCGCGCAGCTGCGCGCGCTGCTGGAGCCCGTCGTGCTCGCCGAGCGCTCCCGCGTCCGCTTCGACTCCCTGCCCACCTGGTCCGCGCCCGCCGGCGCCGACGAGCAGGAGGCGCTCGCGCAGCACCTCGTGGGCCTGCTGCGCGAGCGGGGTCTCGACGTCCTGGTCCTGGACTGCTCGCGCGACGGCGTCGCCGTCGCGCGCGTCGTCGTCCCCGGGCTGGAGGTGGAGATCATGAGCTACGGCCGCATCGGGGAGCGCGGCGTGACCGACCTGCTCGCCCGCGGCGACGGGCGCACCGGCCTGCACGGGATCGCGGGCCTGGGCGCGCCGGGGGAGCCGGGCGTGCCCGCCGGCGCCGCGCCCGTGCACCTGACCGCCGCCGCGCGCGAGCGCCTGGGCGGCCCTGCGTGGCTGGACCGCGCCGCGGTCGACCGCGTGCTGGGCGAGCTGTACCCGCTGTACCGCGAACCGGCCCTGCACGCCGCCGCCGTGGCCCGGGCGAAGGGGTGGGACGCGTGAGGATCTGCTTCGTCAGCCGCCGGTACTGGCCGGCGGTGTCCGGGATGAGCGTGTACGCCGAGAAGCTGCTCACCGAGCTGACCGCCCGCGGGCACGAGGTCGTCCTCGTCTCGCAGTTCCGCGGCGACCCCGCCGGCAGCGCCGTCTACGGCGGCGGCCCGCCCCCCGCCGACCGGGTGCCCGCCGGGGTGCGCGCGATCGGCCTGGAAGCGCTCGGCGAGCAGCGCGTCGCCGAGGGCCTGCCCGCCGACTTCGCCGCCGACGTCGCCACGATGCGCGACACGGTGCTGCGCCTGCACGCCGATGAGCCCTTCGACCTGCTGCACGCCCAGTACGCCTGGCCCACCGGCGAGGCGGTGCTGCAGGCGTCCGCGCAGCTCGGCGTGCCGTCGGTGGTCAGCGTGCAGGGCGGCGACGGGCACTGGGTGGGCCTGTGCTGCCCGGAGCACTCCGCCGGCATCCGCACCGTCCTGGACCGTGCCGACGCCGTCCTCATCGGCTCGCGCACCTTCGCCGACGAGGTCGTCGAGCACCACGGGACCGACCCGGGGAGGTTCACCCTCGTCGGCGGGGCCACCGACACGACCGCGTTCTCCCCGGCCGAGGGGGCCGCGGTCGGCGTCCTGCCGACCGGGCGCCCGGTGCGGCTGCTCTTCCACGGCCGCGTCGACCGCCGCAAGGGCGTGCTGGACCTGCTGCACGCCCTGGCCGCGCTGCGCGCCGACGGGCGCGACGTGCGGCTGCTCGTCTCCGGCATCGGCCCCGACGTCACCGCGGTCGCCGGCCTCGTCGCCGAGCTGGGCCTGGACGGCGCGGTGGAGCAGCGCGGGTACGTGCCCTACGACGCCGCACCCGCCGTCTACCGCGAGGCCGACGTGTTCGTCTCCCCGACGCAGTCGGAGGGGTTCTCCAACACGATCCTGGAGGCGATGGCCGCCGGGCTGCCCGTGGTGACCACCCGCACCGTCGGCGTCGTGGACTGCGTGCGCGACGGCGAGAACGGCCTGCTGCACGAGGTCGGCGACGTCGCCGGCCTGACCGCGGCGCTGGTCCGCCTGCTGGACGACCCCGCCCTCGGGCCCCGGCTGGCGCAGCGGGCGCTGTCGGAGGTGCGCGAGGTGTGGTCCTGGCCCGCGCTGACCGGGCGCATCGAGGAGGTCTACGAGCGCCTCGCCGGGACGGAGCCGGACACCTCGTGGACCGCGCTGCCGCCCGGGCGGCGGCCCACCAGCGCCGGCCGGGGCGTCGAGCCGCCCGCGCCGGCCACCGCGTGCCGGTTCCTCTCCGCCCCGCACCTGCTGTGAGCGCGGCACCCCCCGGGGCGGCGCTGCCCGGCGTGGCCCGCGTGCTCGCCGTGTCACCGCACCTGGACGACGCCGCGTTCTCCGCCGGCGCGCTGCTGGCGGGCCTGGCCGCGGCGGGTGCGGACGTGCGCGTGGTCACCGTCTTCACCGGCAGCGTGCCCGACCCCACGGGGTTCGCGCTGGCCTGCCAGACGGACAAGGGCCTGGCCCCGGACGTGGACTACATGGCGCTGCGCCGCGGAGAGGACGACGCCGCGACGGCGGCGCTGGGCGTGCGCGGGCGCCACCTGCCGCTGCTGGAGGCCCCGCACCGGGGGTACACCAGCGCCGCGGCGCTCTTCGGCCCCGTCGCCGCCGGCGACGAGGGCTGCCCCCGCCTCGTGCGCGAGGCCCTCGAGGACGTCCTGCAGGAGGGACCCGGGGGTGGGGTGGACCTGCTGCTGGGGCCGCAGGCCCTCGGCGACCACGTCGACCACCGGCACGTGCGGGAGGCCGTCGACGCCCTCGCGCGCGACCGCGGCCTGCCGCTGGCGCGCTGGGCCGACACCCCGTACGTGCTGCGCCCCGGCGCGCAACCCCCCCGGGGCGCGCCGCGCCGGCCGTGGGAGGGGGAGCTGGAGGCCAAGGTCGCCGCGTGCGCGGCGTACGCCACCCAGCTGGGTTTCCAGTTCGACGGCGAGGCGGCGATGGCGCGGGCGCTGCGCGGGCTGCCGGAGACCTTCGACCCGCCGCTGCCGGCCGGCTGAGCCGCACCCGGCGGGTGGGACCGGCGGGGTGGGGAGACGACGAGGGCGGCGCACCCGGTGGGTGCGCCGCCCTCGTGCGGTGGGTGCCCCCGGCAGGACTCGAACCTGCGCACACGGCTCCGGAGGCCGATGCTCTATCCGCTGAGCTACGGGGGCTGACAGCAGGAGCAACCGTACCAGCGTCCGCGGCCGCCCCGGACCACCGGTGCCCTCCGGCCCACCGGTGCGCTCGGGGGGCGGGGGGCCCGCGGGTAGGGTTGTCGCTCGTGACCCCCGCCGAGCTCTCCACCGCCCTGCGGGACGCTCTGATGTCGGCCGTCCAGGCCGGCGAGCTGTCCCTCGACCCCGCCGACGTGCCGGCCGAGGTCCGCGTGGAGCGCCCCAAGAACCGCGACCACGGCGACTGGGCGACCAGCGTGGCCCTGCAGCTGGCGAAGAGGGCCGGCCGGGCGCCCCGCGACGTCGCCGAGCTGGTGCGCGCGCGGCTGGTCCGCGTGCCGGGCGTGAAGGCCGTCGACATCGCCGGCCCCGGGTTCCTCAACGTCACCCTGGACGCCGCCGCGGCCGGCGAGCTGGCCCGCGCGGTCGTCGAGGCCGGCGCCGCCTACGGCACGACGGCCGAGCCCACCGGCGAGAAGGTGAACCTCGAGTTCGTCTCGGCCAACCCCACCGGCCCCATCCACCTGGGCGGCACCCGCTGGGCCGCCGTCGGCGACTCCCTGGCGCGCATCCTCACCGCCGCCGGCGCCGAGGTGACCCGCGAGTACTACTTCAACGACCACGGCGCCCAGATCGACCGCTTCGCCCGCTCGCTGCTGGCCGCGGCGCACGGCGAGCCCACCCCCGAGGACGGCTACGGCGGCGCCTACGTCGGCGAGATCGCCCAGCAGGTCCTGGCGCGGGTGCCCGCTCTGCTGGAGCAGCCGCGCGAGCAGCAGCAGGAGACGTTCCGCCGCGAGGGCGTCGAGCTGATGTTCGGCCAGATCAAGAAGACCCTGGCGGACTTCGGCGTCGAGTTCGACGTCTACTTCCACGAGGACTCCCTGCACACCTCCGGCGCCGTGGAGCGGGCCGTGGCGCGCCTGCGCGAGCTCGGCCGGGTCTACGAGGCCGACGGCGCGACCTGGCTGCGCACCAGCGACTTCGGCGACGACAAGGACCGCGTCGTCCTCAAGAGCGACGGGCAGCCCGCCTACATCTCCGGCGACCTGGCCTACTACCTCGACAAGCGCGAGCGCGGTTTCGACCGCTGCGTGCTCATGCTCGGCGCCGACCACCACGGCTACGTCGGCCGGATGATGGCGATGTGCGCGGCCTTCGGCGACGAGCCGGGCCGCAACCTGGAGATCCTCATCGGGCAGATGGTCAACCTGCTCAAGGACGGCAGGCCGGTGCGGATGAGCAAGCGCGCGGGCACCGTCGTGACGCTGGAGGACCTCGTCGAGCAGGTCGGCGTGGACGCCGCCCGGTACTCCCTCGTGCGCTCCTCGGTGGACACCTCCATCGACATCGACCTGGACCTGCTGGTCAAGCGCAGCAACGACAACCCCGTCTACTACGTCCAGTACGCGCACGCCCGCACCGCGAACGTCGCCGTCAACGCCGCGGCAGCCGGGGTGCGCCGCGAGGACGCCTTCGACCCCTCGCTGCTGACCGACGAGACCGAGTCGCTGCTCCTGGCCGCGCTGGCGGAGTTCCCCTCCGTCGTCGCCCGCGCCGGTGAGCTGCGCGAGCCGCACCGCGTCGCCCGCTACCTCGAGGAGCTGGCGGGGCGGTTCCACAAGTTCTACGACGCCTGCCGGGTCACGCCCCGCGCCGGCGAGGAGGTCACCGACGTGCACCGCACCCGGCTGTGGGTCAACGACGCGACGCGGCAGGTGCTGGCCAACGGCCTGGCGCTGCTGGGCGTCTCGGCCCCGGAGCGCATGTAGTGGCCCGCACCCACGAGGCCGGGCAGCTGCACGCGCCCGGGTCCTCGGCCATCGCCTACGTGCCGGCGTGGCTCACCCCGCCGGCCGACGTCAACGAGCTGCTGCCGAAGCTGTGGGCGCGCACCGTCGAGCGCGACGCCGACGGGGCCCTGCGCGTGGGCGGTGTGGGGGTCGCCCAGCTGGCCGCCGAGCACGGCACCCCGCTGTACGTGGTGGACGAGGCCGACTTCCGCGGCCGGGCGGTGGCGTTCCGCGACGCCTTCGCCGACGCCTTCGCCGAGCTGTGCGGCGGTGCCGACGTCTACTACGCGACCAAGGCGTTCATCGCCACCGGCGTGGCCCGCTGGCTCGCCGAGGACGGCCTGAGCCTGGACACCTCCTCCTCCGGCGAGCTGGAGCTCGGTCTGCGCGGGGGGGTGCCGGGGGAGCGGATCGCCCTGCACGGCAACAACAAGTCGCGCGCCGAGATCGAGAAGGCGCTGCGCGCCGGCGTGGGCCGGATCGTCGTCGACTCCCTGCAGGAGGTCGACGTCGTCGCCGACGTGGCCGCCTCGCTGGGCGTCGTGGCGCCCGTCATGCTGCGCATCACGGTCGGGGTGGAGGCGCACACCCACTCCTACATCGCCACCGCGCACGAGGACCAGAAGTTCGGCCTGTCGCTGTCCTCCGGGGTGGCGGGGGCCGCCGTGGCGAAGGTGCTGGCCCGCCCCGAGCTGCGGCTGCTGGGCCTGCACAGCCACATCGGCTCGCAGATCTTCGACATGGGCGGTTTCGAGGTCTCCGCCCGCCGGCTGCTGGGCCTGCACCGGGCCGTGGAGCGCGAGCACGGCGTGACGCTGCCCGAGATGGACCTCGGCGGTGGTTTCGGCGTCGCCTACACCTCCGAGCACGACCCGCTCCCGCCGCAGGAGATCGCCGGCCGCCTCGCCGAGATCGTGGCCCGCGAGTGCCTGGCGCAGGGCATCGCGGTGCCCCGCATCTCGGTCGAACCCGGTCGTGCCATCGCCGCCCCCAGCACGTTCACGCTCTACGAGGTGGGCACGACCAAGGACGTCGAGCTCGACGGCGGTGTGCGCCGGCGCTACGTGTCCGTCGACGGCGGCATGAGCGACAACATCCGCACCGCCCTCTACGACGCGGACTACTCCGCGACGCTCGCCTCGCGCGGCTCCAGCGCGCCCGGCGTGCTCTCCCGGGTCGTCGGCAAGCACTGCGAGAGCGGTGACGTCGTCGTCAAGGACGAGTTCCTGCCCGCCGACGCGAGCGCCGGCGACCTGCTGGCCGTCCCGGGCACGGGCGCCTACTGCCGCAGCATGGCCAGCAACTACAACCAGATCACGCGCCCGGCCGTGGTGTCGGTGCGCGACGGCTCGGTCAAGGTGCTGGTGCGGCGCGAGACGCCCGAGGACCTGCTGGCGCTCGACGCGGGGTGACGGGGCGGGTGGCGCACGCGCCACCGCGCAGGTGAGAGGGTGTCGTCGGCCCCGTCGGGGCGCTGAGGGGATCGGGACGGTGGAGGGACAGCTGCGGTGGAGCCGGTGAAGGTCGCGTTGCTCGGGTGCGGGGTGGTCGGCACCGAGGTGGCGCGGCTGCTGACGACGCAGGCCGACGAGCTCGCCGCGCGGGTGGGCGCCCCCCTGGAGCTGGTCGGCATCGCCGTGCGCCGCCTGGGGCGCGACCGCGGTCTGCCGGTCGACCCGGCGCTGTTCACCACCGACGCCGAGGAGCTCGTCACCCGCGCCGACGTGGTCGTCGAGGTCATCGGCGGCATCGAGCCGGCCCGGTCGCTGATGCTGCGCGCGATCGAGCACGGCGCCTCGGTCGTGACGGCGAACAAGGCGCTGCTGGCCGCGCAGGGACCGGCGCTGTACGAGGCGGCCGCCGAGCACGGCGTGGACCTGTACTACGAGGCCTCCGTGGCGGGGGCGATCCCGCTGCTGCGGCCGCTGCGCGAGTCGCTGGTGGGCGACCGGGTGACCCGCGTCCTCGGCATCGTCAACGGCACCACCAACTACGTCCTCGACCAGATGGACACCACCGGGATGGGGTTCGCCGAGGCCGTCGAGCAGGCGCAGGCCCTCGGCTACGCCGAGGCCGACCCCACCGCCGACGTCGAGGGCTTCGACGCCGCGGCGAAGGCCGCGATCCTGGCCTCCCTGGCCTTCCACACCCGCGTCGCGCTGGAGGACGTCCACCGCGAGGGCATCACCGGGGTCAGCGCGGCCGACGTGCGCGCGGCGCAGGCGCAGGGCTGCGTCGTCAAGCTGCTGGCCATCGCCGAGCGCAGCAGCGGGCCCGGCGGCGAGGACGCCGTCTCGGTGCGCGTGCACCCGGCGATGATGCCGCGCGAGCACCAGCTGGCCGGTGTGCGCGGGGCGTTCAACGCGGTGTTCGTGGAGGCCGAGGCGGCCGGTGAGCTGATGTTCTACGGTCCCGGCGCGGGCGGGGGCCCCACGGCCAGCGCCGTGCTCGGCGACGTCGTGGCCGTGGCCCGGCACCGTCGCGCCGGCGGTCGCGGCCCGGGGGAGTCGGCCTACGCGGACCTGCCCGTGCTGCCCATGGACGACACGGTGACGCGCTACCACGTGCGCCTGGACGTGGCCGACAAGCCCGGCGTGCTGGCCCAGGTGGCGGGCGTCTTCGCCGCGCACGGCGTCTCGATCGAGGCCGTGCAGCAGCGCCAGGAGCCCTCGGCGGCCGGGGGCAGGGGGCGGGCGGTGCTCGTGGTGGTGACCCACAGCGCGGCGGACGCGGCGCTGTCGGCGACGGTGGACGAGCTGGAGGACCTGGAGATCGTGGACTCGGTGGCCGGCGTGCTGCGTGTGGAGGGCCACGAGGCCCGTGCTGAGGCGAAGGGGGGCGTCGCCTGATGGCGCACGTGTGGCGGGGCCTGATCGAGGAGTACCGCGACCGGCTCCCGGTCACGGGGACGACTCCCGTGGTCACCCTGGGGGAGGGCGGCACGCCCCTGGTGCACGCCCGGCACCTGTCCGAGCGCACCCGCGGGCGCGTCTACCTCAAGGTCGAGGGCTGCAACCCCACCGCGTCCTTCAAGGACCGCGGCATGACGATGGCGATGAGCAAGGCCAAGGAGAACGGTGCCGAGGTCGTCATCTGCGCCTCCACCGGCAACACCTCCGCCTCCGCGGCCGCCTACGCCACGGCCGCGGGCATCCGCTGCGCCGTGCTCGTGCCGGACGGCAAGATCGCCATGGGCAAGCTGTCGCAGGCCGTCGCCCACGGCGCCACGCTGCTGCAGGTCGACGGCAACTTCGACGACTGCCTCACGCAGGCCCGCAAGCTGGCCGAGGCGTACCCCGTCGAGCTGGTGAACTCCGTCAACCCGTACCGCATCGAGGGCCAGAAGACCGGCGCCTTCGAGGTCGTCGACGTCCTCGGCGACGCCCCCGACATCCACGCCCTGCCCGTCGGCAACGCCGGCAACATCACCGCGTACTGGAAGGGCTACTGCGAGTACGCGGCCGACGGTGTCGCGACGAAGCGGCCGCGGATGTGGGGCTTCCAGGCCGCCGGTGCCGCCCCGATCGTCAAGGGGCACCCCGTCGACGAGCCGGAGACCATCGCCACGGCCATCCGCATCGGCCACCCCGCGTCCTGGAGCGGCGCCACCACGGCGCGCGACGACTCCGGCGGGCGCATCGACGCCGTGAGCGACGACCAGATCCTCGCGGCGCACCGGTGGCTGTCCTCGAAGGAGGGCGTCTTCGTCGAGCCCGCTTCGGCCGCGGGGGTCGCGGGCCTGCTGGCGGCCTGCGAGGCGGGCGAGGTGGAGGAGGGCCTGACCATCGTGATCACGGTCACGGGGCACGGGCTGAAGGACCCGCAGTGGGCGCTGGAACTGGCCGGCAGCACGGGCGCGGACGGCCGGCGGCACGCCGTCGAGCCCGTGCGTGTGCAGTCGGACGCGGTGACCATCGCGCGTGCCCTGGACCTCGACGTCTGAGGGGGCACCGGACGTGAGCGCCCTCCCCGTCCCCCCGGCCGCCACCGGGGTGCCCGTGGCCGAGCTGCCCGCGGGCACCGCGACGACCGTGCGCGTGCCGGCCACCAGCGCCAACCTCGGTCCCGGCTTCGACGCCTTCGGCCTGGCGCTGGACCTGCACGACGAGGTCCGCGCGCGCGTGGCGCCCGGCGGGGTGCGGGTGCACGTCCAGGGGGAGGGCGCCGACCGGCTCCCGGACGACGAGCGGCACCTCGTGGCCCGCGTCGCGCTGGAGGAGCTGGCCGCCGCCGGCCGCGCCGTGACCGGGCTGGAGCTGTTCTGCCGCAACGTCATCCCCCAGGGGCGCGGGCTCGGCTCGTCGGCGTCGGCGATCGTGGCCGGCCTGGCCGTGGCGCGCGGGCTGCTCGCCGCGGCGGGCGCGGCCGGCGCGGCCGAGCACGAGGTGCGCGAACGGTTGCTGCTGGAGTCAAGCCGTCGAGAGGGGCACCCGGACAACGCCGCCCCGGCCGTCTTCGGCGGTTTCACGATCGCCTGGACCCGTGGCGACGACCCCACCCGTCCCGAGGCGGTGCGCTCGGTGCGCCTCCCGGTGCACCCGGACGTGCGCGCCGTGGTGTGCGTGCCCGCCGAGCAGCTGGCCACCTCCCGGGCCCGCGCCCTGCTGCCGGCGACGGTGCCGCACGCGGACGCCGCTCTGACGGCCGGGCGCGCCGGGCTGCTCGTGCACGCCCTGACGAGCGCCCCGGAGCTGCTGCTGGACGCCACCGTCGACCGGCTCCACCAGGACCAGCGCGGCCCCGCCATGCCGCGCACGGCCGTCCTGCTGGGGCGGCTGCGCGCGCGTGGTCTGGCCGCCGTGGTCTCCGGGGCCGGCCCCAGTGCCCTGGTGCTGGTGCCCGCCCGGCACGTCGCGGAGGTCGAGGACGTGGCGGCCGCCGAGGGCGGCTGGCAGGTGCTGGCCGTGCCCGTCGCGCAGCACGGGGTGAGCTGGGTCCCCGGCGCCTGAGCCCGGCGCGCCGGGCGGCCGATCGGGGGACGAGGAACGCATCGGCACGCTGTGGTGTTACGATCGTGGCAGCACCTCACCGGCGGGGTCGCGTTCCCCTCATGCGCATGCTCTCCTCGTCGAACGGTGCGCATCCACGATGATTCGCGCTCTCTGTGCGTCCGTGGACACAGTTCCTGCCCGTTGCGGGCAGTCATCGCGACCGTGCCTCTTCTGCTGGCCAGTCGCTGGACGAGGGGGAAGGACCTTCGTGACCGACACCACCGACATCGCCGCGCCCGACGGCGCAGCCGCCGACGCGAGCGCACCCCGCCGCACCGGCAGCCTCTCCGCCCTGCGTCTGCCCCAGTTGCAGGCCCTGGCCGCGGAGCTCGGGATCAGCGGCACCGGCCGCATGCGCAAGGTGGACCTGCTCGCCGCCATCCGTGAGCACCAGGCCGCGGTGCCGCAGCGCTCCGGCCGCCCCGCCGCCGAGGCTCCCGCTGCGCAGCCCGCCGCCGAGGCTCCCACCGCCCAGCCCGCTGCCGAGCCCGCTGCCACGGCCCCCGCCGAGGCCACCGAGCCCGCCACCGGGGCCCCCGCCGAGGCCACCGAGCCCGCCACCGGGGCCCCGGCCGCCACCGGGCCCGCGGTCGAGGCTCCTGCCGCTCCGGTCGCCGAGCGCGGTGGTCGCCGACCGCGCCGCGCCGGCGCTCCCACCGGTGCGCCGCCCGCCACGGGCGGCGACGAGCCGGCCGCCGGTGCCGCGCAGCGTCGTGAGGACGGCGGCGACACCGCCGCCCTGCCGACCCTGGAGGAGCTCACCTCCCGCGCCGAGCGCCCCGAGCGCCTCTCCCGACGCGAGCGGGCCCGCCGCGACCGCGTGCGCGAGCCCGACCAGCAGGTCGAGCTGCCGCCCCTGCCCCGCCGGGAGTCCCAGGCCGACGGCGGCGAGCCCTCGCGCCCCGACCGGGCCGAGCGCACGGACCGCGGTGAGCGCGCCGAGACGCCCCGCACCGACGCTCCTCGCACCGAGGCCCCCCGGGCCGAGCGCGCGGACCGCGGTGAGCGCAGCGAGTCCCCCCGCAGCGAGTCCCCCCGCGGCGACCGGCCCGAGCGCGGGGAGCGGGCCCCCCGCGAGGACCGTGAGCCCCGCGCCGCGTCGGCGGGCGGCTCCGGTCCCGCGGGGGACGACTTCGACGACGAGCGCGGCGGGCGCCGCGGGCGCCGCAACCGCTACCGCGACCGCAAGGGCCGCCGCGGCGGCCGCGACGGCGGTGCTCCCGAGATCGACACCGAGATCAGCGAGGACGACGTCCTGCTGCCGGTCGCGGGCATCCTGGACGTGCTGGACAACTACGCGTTCATCCGCACCTCCGGCTACCTCGCCGGCGCGAACGACGTCTACGTCTCGCTGAACCAGGTCAAGAAGAACAACCTGCGCCCCGGCGACGCGGTGACCGGCGCGGTGCGCCAGCCCCGCGAGGGCGAGCAGCAGGGGCAGCGGGCCAAGTTCAACGCGCTGGTGCGTGTCGACACCGTCAACGGCGCCCCGCCGGAGCAGGCCCGCAACCGGCCGGAGTTCAACAAGCTCACCCCGCTGTACCCGCAGGACCGCCTGCGGCTCGAGACCGAACCGAACATCATGACGACGCGGATCATCGACCTGATGTCCCCGCTGGGCAAGGGGCAGCGCGGTCTCATCGTCGCCCCGCCGAAGGCCGGCAAGACGATGGTCATGCAGGCCATCGCCAACGCCATCACCACGAACAACCCCGAGTGCCACCTCATGGTCGTCCTGGTGGACGAGCGGCCCGAGGAAGTCACCGACATGCAGCGCACGGTGAAGGGCGAGGTCATCGCCTCGACCTTCGACCGTCCCGCCGCCGACCACACCGCGGTCGCCGAGCTCGCCATCGAGCGGGCCAAGCGCCTGGTGGAGCTCGGCAACGACGTCGTCGTGCTGCTGGACTCGCTGACCCGCCTGTCGCGCGCCTACAACATCTCCGCGCCGGCCAGCGGCCGCATCCTCTCCGGCGGTGTGGACGCCTCCGCGTTGTACCCGCCGAAGCGGTTCTTCGGCGCCGCCCGCAACATCGAGAACGGCGGCTCGCTGACGATCCTGGCCTCGGCCCTGGTCGAGACCGGCTCCAAGGCCGACGAGGTCATCTTCGAGGAGTTCAAGGGCACCGGGAACATGGAGGTGCGGCTGTCGCGCCAGCTGGCCGACAAGCGCATCTTCCCGGCCGTGGACGTCCCCGCCTCGGGCACGCGGCGCGAGGAGATCCTCATGTCGCGCGAGGAGCTGCAGACCGTCTGGAAGCTGCGCCGGGTGGTCACCGCCCTGGACGCGCAGGCCTCCATCGAGCTGCTGCTGGACCGTCTCAAGAAGACCCGCAGCAACCTCGAGTTCCTCGTCCAGGTGCAGAAGTCGACGCCCCTGGTCAACAAGGACTCCGACGACTGACCAGCACGACCACCGGTGGCCCGGCGCGGGAATCACCGCGCCGGGCCACCGGTTCCACCAGGTGAGCCGCTCCTGCAGCCCGCTGTGGGACACTGGCTCGACCGCAGGCCCCGGCTCACGCCCGCACCACCCCCTCGGGGAGGGCGACCCGGTGCCGCTCGACGCGACGAGGAGAACACCATGAAGGCCGGTATCCACCCGGAGTACGTGGACACCCAGGTGACCTGCACCTGCGGCAACACGTTCACCACCCGCAGCACCTCGACGAGCGGCGAGCTCCGCGCCGACGTGTGCAGCGCCTGCCACCCGTTCTACACGGGCAAGCAGAAGATCCTGGACACCGGCGGCCGCGTCGCCCGCTTCCAGGCGCGCTACGCCAAGAAGACCGCCAAGTAGCACGCTCGCAGCGCCGGTCCCACCGCCCTCCCGGGCGGAGGGGCCGGCGCTGTCGCGTTCCCGCACACACCCCTCGTCCCGGGAGGCTCCCGCAGTGTTCGAGTCCGTCCAGCCGCTGCTCGACGAGCACGCCGAGCTGGAACGCCGGCTGGCCGACCCCGCGGTGCACGCCGACGCGGCCCTGGCGCGCACGCTGGGCCGGCGCTACGCGGAGCTGGGGGCCGTCGTGGACGCCCACGGCACCTGGCGCGCGGCAGCCGGCGACGCCGGTGCCGCACGCGAGCTGGCCGCCGAGGACCCCTCCTTCGCCGCCGAGCTGCCCGCGCTGGAACGGGCCGCCGACGAGGCCGCCGAGCGCCTGCGCCGCCTGCTGCTGCCCCGCGACCCCGACGACTCCCGCGACGTCATCCTCGAGATCAAGGCGGGGGAGGGGGGCGAGGAGTCCGCCCTGTTCGCCGGCGACCTGCTGCGCATGTACCTGCGCTACGCCGAGCGCCGCGGCTGGACCACCGAGCTGCTGGGCTCCACCGACAGCGAGCTGGGCGGTTACAAGGACGTCTCCGTGGCCGTGAAGACCCGCGGCGCCGCAGCCGAGGGCGTGTGGAGCCGGCTGAAGTACGAGGGCGGGGTGCACCGCGTGCAGCGCGTGCCCGTCACCGAGTCCGCCGGGCGCGTGCACACCTCCGCCGTCGGCGTGCTCGTGGTGCCCGAGGCCGAGGAGGTCGAGGTGCAGGTGGACCCGGGCGACCTGCGCGTCGACGTCTTCCGCTCCTCCGGGCCGGGAGGCCAGAGCGTCAACACCACCGACTCGGCGGTGCGCATCACGCACCTGCCCACCGGCATCGTCGTCAGCTGCCAGAACGAGAAGTCGCAGCTGCAGAACCGGGAGCAGGCGCTGCGGATCCTGCGGGCGCGCCTGCACGCCGCCGCGCAGGAGGCCGCCGACGCCGAGGCGTCGGCCGCTCGGCGCTCGCAGGTGCGCACGGTGGACCGCTCCGAGCGCATCCGCACCTACAACTTCGGTGAGAACCGCATCGCCGACCACCGCACCGGGTTCAAGGCGTACAACCTCGACACCGTCCTGGACGGCGACCTGGACCCGGTGATCCAGTCCGCCGTGGACGCCGACGAGGCGGCCCAGCTCGCCTCGGCGGGTGCCCCCGCGTGAGCGACGACGACACGGTCACGACGGCCCCGGGGGGGACGGTCCGGGCGCTGGTCGAGCGAGCTGCGGCCCAGTTGGCCGCGGCGGGCGTGCCCAGCCCGCGCACGGACGCCGAGGTGCTGCTGGCTCACGACCTGGGCGTGGACCGCTCGCGCCTGGGGGTGCTGGCGGCGCTGGGTTCCGCGGTCGCGCCGGTGCGCTTCGCCGACCTGGTGGCCCAGCGGGTCCAGCGCGTCCCGCTGCAGCACCTGACCGGTCGCGCGCCGTTCCGCTCGCTGGAGCTGGCGGTCGGCCCGGGGGTGTTCGTGCCCCGTCCCGAGACCGAGGTCGTCGCCCGGTTCGCCGTGGACGAGGCCGCCCGCCTGGTGGCGGCGGGCGGGCGGCCGGTCGTGGTGGACCTGTGCACCGGCTCGGGGGCGATCGCCCTGGCCGTCGCCGTGGAGGTGCCCGCCGCGCGGGTGCACGCGGTCGAGCTGGACCCCATGGCCCACGCCTGGGCGCGCCGCAACGCCGACGAGCTGGCCCCCGCGCTGGACCTGCGCCTGGGGGACGCCACGAGCGCGTTCGAGGACCTCGACGGCACGGTGGACGTCGTCGTCAGCAACCCCCCGTACGTGCCGCCGGGGGCGGTGCCGCAGGAGGTGGAGGTGGCCCGCCACGACCCGGAGGCGGCTCTCTACGGCGGCGGCGACGACGGGCTGGAGGTGCCCCGGCGGGTGGTGGCCGCGGCGGCCCGCCTGCTGCGGCCGGGGGGGTTCGTCGTCGTGGAGCACGCCGAGGTGCAGGAGCACGGCGCGCGCAGGATGTTCACCGGGCCGGCGTGGCGGGACGTCGCCGGCCACCGCGACCTCACCGGCCGTCCCCGCTGCACCAGCGCCCGGCGGGCGTGAGCGTCCCCACCCGCTGCCCCGGCGCGTCCCGACCCGCCGGGCGGGTGGCACCGGGGCGGTGGGCACCGGTGGGACACTCGCCCGTGTGAGACCTCCTTTCGACTGCGCCGATCCGGTGACCCGAGAGCGCGGCCTGGCCGCGGCCGAGAACGCCGTCAAACGCGGCGAGGTCGTGGTGCTGCCCACCGACACCGTCTACGGCGTCGGCGCGGACGCCTTCTCGCCGGCGGCGGTGCGCAAGCTGCTGGAGGCCAAGGGGCGCGGGCGCGACATGCCGCCGCCCGTGCTCGTGCCGGAGGTGCGCACCGTGGACGGGCTGGCCTCGGCCGTGCCGTTCGCGGTGCGGGAGCTGATGGACGCCTTCTGGCCCGGTGCCCTGACGATCGTCTGCCGCGCGCAGCCGTCGCTGACGTGGGACCTGGGCGAGACGCACGGCACGGTCGCGCTGCGGATGCCGCTGCACCCCGTGGCGCTGGAGCTGCTCAAGCGCACCGGCCCGCTGGCGGTCTCCAGCGCCAACCTCTCCGGCCGGCCGGCCGCGACGACGGTGCAGGAGGCCGTCGACCAGCTCGCCTCCTCGGTGCGCGTCTACCTGGACGGCGGCCTGAGCCCGAAGGGGGCGCCCTCGACGATCGTGGACGCCTCCGACGGCCCCCTGCGGATCCTGCGCGTGGGGGCGCTCAGCGAGGAGGAGCTGCGCCGCGCGGTCCCCAAGGGCTGGTACGACCCCGAACCCGGACCGGAGGCGGAACCGCGGCCGGAGCGCGGACCCGAGCCGGGGGAGGGGCCCGGTGAGCGCCCCGAGACCGTCGGCGGCCAGGGCGCGGAGCGGACCGGCGCTTCCCCGGGAGCCTGACCACCGATGCGGGTGTACCTGCTCGTCCTCGTCGTGGCCGCCGCCGTCACCTACCTGACGACGCCCCTGGTGCGCCGCCTGGCGCAGCGCGTCGGCGCCATCACCCCGCTGCGGGACCGGGACGTCCACTCGGTCCCGGTCCCGCGCATGGGTGGGGTGGCGATGCTGCTGGGCCTGGCCGCCGGGCTCCTGGTGGCCAGCCGGATCCCCTTCACCTCGCGGGTGTTCGACGCCTCGCCCGGCCCGCAGTGGGTCCTGGTGGGAGCAGCGATCGTCTGCGCGGTGGGGGTGGCCGACGACATCGTCCAGCTCGACGCGGTCACCAAGCTCGCCGGCCAGGTGCTGGCCGCGGGGGTCATGGGCTGGCAGGGCATCAGCCTGCTGCAGCTGCCCATCGGCGGCGTCACCCTGCTGTCGGCGCCGGCCATGATGGCCATCACGATCCTCGTGGTGCTCGTGTCGGTGAACGCCGTGAACTTCGTCGACGGCCTCGACGGCCTGGCCGCGGGGATCGTCGGCATCGGCGCGGTGGCCTTCTTCCTGTACTCGTACGCCCTGCAGCGCGGGCAGTTCCCCGACGACTTCTCGTCCCTGGCCACGCTCGTGGCTGCCATCACCGTGGGCTGCTGCGTGGGGTTCCTGCCGCACAACTCGCACCCCGCGCGCATCTTCATGGGCGACTCCGGCTCGATGCTGCTGGGCCTGCTGCTGGCCACGGCCACCATCGCCGCCACCAGCACCGTCGACCCCGAGACCGTGGCCGACGAGGAGATCGCGCCGGCCTTCTTCCCGCTCGTGCTGCCCGTGGCCGTGCTGCTGGTGCCGCTGGGGGACATGCTGCTGGCGGTGGTGCGCCGCACCCGCGCCGGGAAGGCCTTCTGGCACCCCGACAAGCAGCACCTGCACCACCGGTTGCTGCAGATGGGGCACTCACACCGGGTGGCGGTGCTGGTCATGTACTCGTGGGCGGCGTTCCTGAGCTTCGGCGCCGCCTCGTACGCGTTCCTGCCCCTGGTGCAGGCCCTCGCGGTGGCGCTGGCGGCCGGCTGCGTCGTCCTGGCCTTCACCTTCGGGCCGCTGATCTGGCGGCGTTCGCGGCGCCCGCCGCCCGGCCGCGGTGAGGGGGCGACCCCCGCGCGCTCCTCGGAGCCCACCCGCACCTGAGCGCCCCGGGAGGGTCCACGACGGCGCGTAGGAGGTCCTCCGGATCGTGATAGCTTTCACGAAGTCCGCCCGGCCCCTGCACGGGTGCGCCGCGGACACCGCCGACGAGCCGAACCCCGGACGACCCGCCGACGACAGAGAGCAGCCGACGTGACCAGGAGTGCCGACGACGTGTTCAGCGTCGTCCCGCGTCGCTCGCTGCCCCCCGTCGTCCTCGTCTGGCTGGCCGGCACCGGGATCGGTGCCCAGGCGGGCTCGGCCGCCGCGCTCGGCGCACTGGTCGGCGGCGGTCTGGCCACCGTGTTCCTCGCCTCGACCTTCGTGCTGCTGCGCGTGGTCAAGCACGTGGAACCGGGTCTGAGCCTCGCGCTGGCCCTGATGGTCTACCTGTTCAAGGTCACGGTGCTCGCCACCGCGGTGCTGCTGCTGCGGGACCTGCCCGGGGTCGACGGGGCGGCCGCGGCCGCTTCGGCGGCGGCGTGCACGGTCGTGTGGAGCGCCGCCGCGTGCGTGGCGTTCCGCCGCCTGCGCCTGCCCGTGTTCGAGCTCGGCCACGGCCGTTCCGGTGCGGGGAGCTGACGTGGACGACTGCTACCGTTCGCCCCACCATGCCCGACGAGGACAGGCGGCCGGACGAGGACGCGCGCGAGGAGGCCCGGCTGAACGACAGCCTGGCCTGGAACGCGGCGTCGTACCTCTTGTCCGGGATCGTCGGCTTCGGCTTGCTCGGCCTGCTGCTCGACCGGCTCCTGGACACCTCGTTCCTGGCGGTCGTCGGCAGTCTCGGCGGCATGGCCTTGAGCATCTACTACGTGTGGTTCCGGTACGGTTCGCGCAAGTGATGCCCAGCTCGCGCACAGCGCAGCCGGGCGACCAGCGCACCGACCCGGCCCCCCGTCCACACACTGGCGTTCGTACGGAGGAGACGCTGTGAGCCTGTCCACGCTCGCCACCGCAGGCGGGGAGTCCTTCGAGGCTCCCACGCCCGCGGACTTCTGGCAGCCGCTCGTCGGGGACGGCGCCTTCGCCCTGACCCGCCCGATGTTCGTCATGGCGCTGAGCGTCGTGGTCATCGGGGCGTTGCTGCTGGCGACCACCAAGCGGCTCACCGTGGTGCCCGCCAACAAGAAGCAGTTCGCGGTGGAGGCCCTCTACGGCTTCGTCCGCAACGGCGTGGCGCGCGACATCATCGGGTCGAAGGAGTTCCTCCGCTACGTCCCGCTGCTGTTCACGATGTTCGTGCTGATCCTCGTGAACAACCTGGTCGGCGTCATCCCGCCGATCCAGTTCCCCACGATGAGCCGCATCGGGTTCCCGATCGCGCTGACGCTCGTGGTCTTCGTGCTCTACCACCTCATCGGCATGAAGCGGAAGGGTGTGGGCGGCTACTTCAAGTCGCTCATGCCGGCGGGCGTGCCGGTCTTCCTGGTTCCGGTCGTGTACCTGCTGGAGCTGTTCACCTACTTCGTCTCCCGCCCGCTGACGCTGGCGGTGCGACTCTTCGCGAACATGTTCGCGGGTCACATGCTGATCCTCGTGCTGTTCCTGGGCGGCGAGCACCTGCTGCTGCACGGTGAGGGTCTGCTGCCCGCCGCGGGCGTGGTCTCCTACCTGTTCGGTCTGGTCATGTCGTTCTTCGAGCTGCTCATCCAGGTCCTGCAGGCCTACATCTTCGTGCTGCTGACCGCCACGTACATCGCCGGCTCCCTCGCCGACGAGCACTGACCCACCGCAGACCCAACGTCCCCGGGGCCGAGCCGGCGCCGGGCCGAGAAAGGAACGATCCACACCATGGGTGGAAGCCTCAACGTCATCGGTTACGGCCTCGCCGCGATCGGCCCGGCCATCGCCGTCGGTCTCGTCTTCGCCGCCTACATCAACGGCGTGGCGCGCCAGCCGGAGTCCCGCGGCATGCTGCAGCCCATCGCCATCTTGGGCTTCGCGCTCGCCGAGGCGCTCGCGATCCTGGGCTTCGTCCTCGCCTTCATCAACCCGGGTGTCAACAGCTGATCGCTCGGCCACTCGTCCGACACTGACAGCTAAGGAGCGCACATGCCCGCGTGGGTGATGGCGGCGGCGGCCGAGGAGGAGGGCTTCTGGGAGTCCGCCTACCCCGTCCTGCCGCACCCCGGTGAGCTCATCGCCGGGTTGGTCTTCCTGGCCCTGCTCTACCTGCTCGTCGCCAAGGTCGTCGTGCCGCGGCTCGAGAAGGCCTTCGAGGAGCGCCGCGAGGCGATCCAGGGCGGCGTCGAGAAGGCCGAGCGCGCACAGGCCGAGGCCAACGCCGCGCTGCAGGAGTACAAGGCGCAGCTCGCCGACGCCCGCGGCGAGGCCAACCGCATCCGCGAGGAGGCCCGCCAGCAGGGCGCGGCGATCGTCGCGGAGATGCGCGAGCAGGCCCAGGCCGAGGCCGAGCGGATCACCACGTCCGCCCGCGCCACGATCGAGGCCGAGCGTGCGCAGGCCTCGGCGCAGTTGCGTGCCGAGGTCGGCCGGCTGGCCACCGACCTCGCCTCGCGCATCGTCGGTGAGTCGCTGCAGGAGCCGGCGCGGCAGAGCGGGGTCGTCGACCGCTTCCTGGCCGAGCTGGAGTCCTCCCCGCAGGGCGTGACGACCCGATGACCGACCTCGACAGCGGCGCGGCGCGGGTCAGCGTGGCCCGTGCCCAGGAGGTCCTCGAGGCGCAGTTGACCGCCGAGGGGGCCGACGCCGGGCGAACCGGTGAGGACCTGTTCGCGGTCACCTCGCTGCTCGACGACTCCATCGGGCTGCGCCGGGCGCTGACCGACCCGGCGCGCGACGGCGCGGTCAAGGCCGCGTTCGTGCGCAGCGTGCTGGGGACCAAGGTGTCGCCGGCCGCCGTCGAGACGGTCGCGGCCCTGGCCACCGGCCGCTGGAGCGCGACCCGCGACATCGCCGACGCCTGCGAGCGGCTGGCGGTGGCGGCGGTGGCGGCCCAGGCGGAGCGCTCGGGCCACCTGGACGCCCTGGAGGACGAGCTCTTCCGCTTCTCGCGCACCGTGGCGGGCAACCCCGCGCTGCGCGACGCGCTGGCGGACCGGACCGCCCCGGCCGCCAACCGGGCGGCCCTGGTCTCCCGGCTGCTCCTGGGCCGGGCCAGCCCGGAGGCCGTGCAGCTCGCCCGCCGGGCGGCCGCCGCGCCGCGCGGCGTGCGCGCCGAGCGGTTGCTGGAGGAGTACGTCACCGTCGTGGCGCGCCGGCGCGAGCAGCTGGTCGCCCACGTGGTGAGCGCCCGGCCGCTGAGCGAGGCGCACCGCGACCGGCTCGCCGCGGTGCTGAGCCGCCAGTACGGCCGCGCGATCCGCCTCAACGTCGACATCGACCCCGAGCTGGTCGGCGGTCTGCGGGTGAGCGTCGGTGACGACGTCATCGACGGCGCCGTCTCCACGCGGCTCGCCGAGGCCCGCCGCCGCCTCGCCGGCTGAACCGTCGGCGAACGGGCGGCGGCTCGGTCGACCTGCCCCCCGCCACGGGGGACAATGGGTCGAGACACGCACTGAACCGCCGCTCGGCGGTCCGGCGACGCCGGGACCGAGCACCCGCCGCGAGCCACGGGCACCACCCGCCGGCTCCACAGACAGCACCCCCAGAAGGAGAGCAGGGCATCCCATGGCCGAGCTGACCATCCGCCCGGAGGAGATCCGGGACGCTCTCGACGCCTTCGTCGCGTCGTACGACCCCGGTACCGCCGCGCGCGAGGAGGTCGGGCGCGTCAGCGAGGCCGGCGACGGCATCGCCCGCGTCGAGGGCCTGCCCTCGGTGATGGCGAACGAGCTGCTCCGCTTCGAGGACGGCACCCTGGGCCTGGCGCAGAACCTCGACGTCCGCGAGATCGGCGTCGTCGTCCTGGGCGACTACTCGGGCATCGAGGAGGGCCAGGAGGTCCACCGCACGGGCGAGGTGCTGTCCGTGCCGGTCGGCGACGCCTTCCTGGGCCGCGTCGTGGACCCGCTGGGAGCGCCGATCGACGGCCTCGGGCCGATCGAGGCTGAGGCCCGCCGCGCGCTGGAGCTGCAGGCCCCCTCGGTCGTGCAGCGCCAGGAGGTCCGCGAGCCGCTGCAGACCGGCATCAAGGCCATCGACGCGATGATCCCGGTCGGTCGCGGCCAGCGCCAGCTCATCATCGGCGACCGCCAGACCGGCAAGACGGCCATCGCGATCGACACGATCATCAACCAGAAGGCCAACTGGGAGAGCGGCGACCCGAAGCAGCAGGTCCGCTGCATCTACGTCGCGATCGGCCAGAAGGGCTCGACGATCGCCTCCGTGCGCCGCTCGCTGGAGGAGGCCGGCGCGATGGAGTACACGACCATCGTCGCCGCCCCCGCGTCCGACCCGGCCGGCTTCAAGTACCTCGCGCCCTACACCGGCTCGTCCATCGGCCAGCACTGGATGTACAGCGGCAAGCACGTCCTCATCGTCTTCGACGACCTGTCCAAGCAGGCCGAGGCGTACCGCGCCGTGTCGCTGCTGCTGCGCCGCCCGCCGGGCCGCGAGGCCTACCCCGGTGACGTCTTCTACCTGCACTCCCGCCTGCTGGAGCGCTGCGCGAAGCTGTCCGACGAGCTCGGTGGCGGCTCGATGACCGGTCTGCCGTTCATCGAGACCAAGGGCAACGACGTCTCGGCGTACATCCCGACCAACGTCATCTCCATCACCGACGGGCAGATCTTCCTGCAGTCCGACCTCTTCAACGCCAACCAGCGCCCCGCCATCGACGTCGGCATCTCGGTCTCCCGGGTCGGCGGCGCCGCGCAGACCAAGGCGATCAAGGGCATCTCGGGCACGCTGAAGCTGGACCTGGCGCAGTACCGGGCGATGGAGGCGTTCGCGATGTTCGCCTCGGACCTCGACCAGGCCTCGCGCAACCAGCTCGCCCGCGGCGCCCGCCTCGTGGAGCTGCTGAAGCAGCCGCAGTACACCCCGTACTCGCTGGAGGAGCAGGTCGTCTCCATCTGGGCCGGCACCACCGGGCAGCTCGACTCGATCGAGGTCTCGGACGTCAGCCGCTTCGAGCGTGAGTTCCTCGACTACGTCAAGCGCCAGCACCCCGGCGTCATGGAGGGCATCCGCGAGACGAAGCAGTTCTCCGACGGCGCCAAGGAGGAGCTGAAGAAGGCCGTGGACGCCTTCAAGCCGCAGTTCTCCTCCTCCGAGGACGCCGCGCCGGTGCCGGCCGGGAGCGGCGCGGACGGCGCGGACGCGGGTGACGTCTCGCAGGAGCGCATCACCACCAACCGGGGCGGGGCGACGGCGGCCCGCAGCTGACGCGGCCGGGACAAGCACAGCAGGGACCGAGCGGAGCAGGGAAGAGGAGCAGGACATGGCAGGCCAGCTGAGGGCCTACCGGCGGCAGATCCGCTCGGTCCAGGCGACCAAGAAGATCACCCGCGCGATGGAGCTGATCGCGGCGTCGCGCATCATCAAGGCGCAGGCGAACGTCCGGGCGTCGACCCCGTACGCCCGGGCGCTCACCCGGGCGGTGTCGGCGGCGGCGTCCAACGCCTCGCTCGACCACCCGCTGATCACCGAGAAGCCGCAGGTCCGGCGCGCCGCCGTCCTGCTGCTGTCCTCGGACCGCGGCCTGGCCGGCGCCTACTCCTCCAGCGTGCTGCGCGAGGGGGAGCGCCTGAGCGCGGCCCTCCGCGCGGAGGGCAAGGAGATCTCGCCCTACCTCGTCGGTCGCAAGGCGGCGTCCTTCTACCGCTTCCGCCGCCGCGACATCACCGCGGAGTGGTCGGGGTTCACCGACTCCCCGCGGTACGAGCACGCCAAGGAGATCGGTGAGCGCCTCGTCGAGGACTTCGGCCGCGAAGCGGCCGAGGGCGGCATCGACGAGATCCACGTCGTCTACACGCACTTCGTGAACATGGTCACGCAGGAGCCGCGCGTCATCCGCCTGCTGCCGCTCGAGGTCGTGGAGGGCTCCGGCGCCCAGGACGGGGAGCTCACGCCCCTGTACAGCTTCGAGCCCAGCCCGGAGGCGGTCCTCGACGCGCTGCTGCCGCAGTACGTCAACAGCCGCATCTACAACTGCCTCCTGCAGGCCGCGGCCTCCGAGCTCGCCGCCCGCCAGCGGGCGATGAAGTCCGCCACGGACAACGCGGACGAACTCATCAAGAACCTCACGCGGCTGGCGAACAACGCCCGGCAGGCGGACATCACGCAGGAGATCACCGAGATCGTCGGCGGCGCCGACGCGCTGGCCTCCTCCGGTTCCCGCGGCTGACGCCCGCACCACGCACGCACTCACTCGACGAAGGAAGCCCGAGGAGCGACATGACCGCCACCGTCACCGAATCGGCCGCCGGCACCAGCAAGGGTGCGACCGGCCGCATCGCCCGAGTCATCGGCCCCGTCGTCGACGTCGAGTTCTCGGCCGACACGATGCCCGAGCAGAACAACGCCCTCACCACCGAGGTGAGCATGGGCGGGCAGACCCAGACCGTGACGCTCGAGGTGGCCTCCCACCTGGGCGACAACATGGTTCGCGCCATCTCGCTGAAGCCCACCGACGGCATGGTGCGCGGTGCTCCCGTGGTCGACACCGGTGCCCCGATCTCCGTCCCGGTCGGCAACGTGACCCTGGGTCACGTCTTCAACGCCATCGGCGACTGCCTCAACCTCGAGGAGGGCGAGCGCCTGGAGGTCACCGAGCGCTGGCCGATCCACCGCAAGGCCCCCAGCTTCGACCAGCTCGAGTCGAAGACGCAGATGTTCGAGACCGGCATCAAGGTCATCGACCTGCTCACCCCGTACGTCCAGGGCGGCAAGATCGGCCTGTTCGGCGGTGCTGGCGTCGGCAAGACGGTCCTCATCCAGGAGATGATCCAGCGCGTCGCGCAGAACCACGGCGGTGTCTCGGTGTTCGCCGGTGTCGGTGAGCGCACCCGTGAGGGCAACGACCTCATCGGCGAGATGGCCGAGGCCGGCGTCTTCGACAAGACCGCCCTGGTCTTCGGCCAGATGGACGAGCCGCCGGGGACGCGCCTGCGCGTGGCCCTGTCCGCGCTGACGATGGCGGAGTACTTCCGCGACGTGCAGAAGCAGGACGTGCTGCTGTTCATCGACAACATCTTCCGGTTCACCCAGGCCGGTTCCGAGGTCTCGACCCTGCTGGGCCGCATGCCGTCGGCCGTGGGCTACCAGCCGACGCTGGCCGACGAGATGGGCGTCCTCCAGGAGCGCATCACCTCCACCCGTGGGCACTCGATCACCTCGCTGCAGGCGATCTACGTCCCCGCGGACGACTACACCGACCCGGCCCCGGCGACGACCTTCGCCCACCTGGACGCCACCACGGAGCTGTCCCGCGAGATCGCCTCGCGCGGTCTGTACCCCGCGGTGGACCCGCTGGCCTCCACCTCCCGGATCCTGGACCCGCTGTACATCGCCCGGGACCACTACGAGACCGCGGTGCGCGTGAAGCAGATCCTGCAGCGCAACAAGGAGCTGCAGGACATCATCGCGATCCTCGGCGTGGACGAGCTGTCCGAGGAGGACAAGCTCACCGTGTCCCGCGCGCGGCGCATCCAGCAGTTCCTCTCGCAGAACACGTACATGGCGGAGAAGTTCACCGGCGTCGCCGGCTCGACGGTCCCCCTGAAGGAGACCGTCGAGGGCTTCTCGCGAATCGCGGACGGCGAGTTCGACCACGTCGCCGAGCAGGCCTTCTTCAACGTCGGTGGTCTCGAGGACGTCGAGCGCAAGTGGGCCGAGATCCAGAAGCAGGGCGACTGACCCTCGCGGGCCGGTAGCCGTCACGAGGAGCTAAGGAGCACAGGGTGCCGTTGCAGGTCGAGCTGGTCGCCGCCGACCGGTCCGTGTGGTCGGGTGAGGCGACGCTGGTGCGCGCCCGCACCGTCGACGGCGAGATCGGCATCATGGCCGGCCACGAGCCGTTGCTGGCCGTCCTCGCGACGGGGGAGGTGTCCGTCTCCGGTGCCGGGGGCGGTACCACCGTCCACGTGGACGGCGGGTTCTTCTCCGTCGACTCCGACAAGGTGACGATCGTGGCCGAGACGGTCACCGAGAGCACCGGTCGGGGCGGCGAGGTCCACTGACGGTTCGAGCGGCGAGGACCTGACCGGCGTGCGCGAACTGCTGCTGTCCCTGGAGGTGGCGGGCGCGTGCGCCCTGGTCGCGCTGCTCGGCCTGGTCCTCGTCGTCGTGCGGCGCCGCCGCCTCAGTGGGCGGCTCGGCTCGTTCGACTGCTCGATGCGCGCCTCGGGGTCCCGCCGCTGGGCCCTGGGGGTGGCGCGTTACGAGACGGACCGGCTGGACTGGTACCGCCTGTTCTCGCTGTCGCCGCGCCCCTCGTGCTCCTTCGCACGGGGGGCGCTCGACGTGACCCGCCGGCGCGACGCGGAGGGGCACGAGCGGCTGGCGGTGCAGCCGGAGGCGATCGTCGCGGAGTGCCGCCACGGCGGCGTCGGGGTCGAGCTGGCCATGAGCACCGACGCCTACACGGGGTTCGCGTCCTGGTTGGAGTCGGCGCCCCCGGGCCAGAACGTCAACGTCGCCTGAGGGCCGCCGAGGCGGAGCGGCACCGGAGCCCGTCCCGGCCGCGGCGTGCGCTCAGCGCCCCCCGCCGGGACCGTCGAGGAGCTGCCGGGCCAGCGCGGCCTGCTCGGGGAAGACCATGACGCGCGGGCCCTCGGTGGTGGGGGCCAGGGTGGCGCGGATGCCGGCGTCCAGGAGGGTGCGCCGCTGCACCTCGGCCTCGACGAAGGTGGCGGGGGCGGAAACCACCTCGAGCAGGCCGTACTCCTCGCTGGCACCGCGGTGCGGGCGCCGCTCGACCAGCGACCGGCCGTGCGAGAACGTCCAGCGCAGCAGCAGGGCCAGGACTCCCACGATGAGCAGGGCCATGATCGGGCCCACCGCGTAGTAGTAGCCGCCGAACGTCACCCGGACAGTGTCCCCGCCCTGTCCAGCGGGAGTGGCGGGCCGTGCCACGAGAAGGTCACCGTTCGGTGAAGGGACGTCGCTCCGTGTCCCTGTGACTGCGTTCCGTGGCAGAGTCGGCGTACAGGGTGTCCCGGGTGTGCGGCAGCACGGTGCAACCGGACGGCGGGCCCCTGCGTCCTAGCCGGTGACCACGACCGGCGTCCTCGGGGGAGGAACACAATGGCGATCCAGGTCGCAGCAAGGACCGCAGTGCCCAGCGCCGCGGACGACGTGGCGGCGCGACGCGCCGCCCGCACCGCCCCACCAGGCGGTGCCACCGTCGTCGAGGAGGACCCCGGCAGGCTCGTGCGGGTCTCCGGGCGCCTCGACGTGCACTCGGTCCCGGAGGTCAGGGCGGCCCTGCACGCCGCCGTCGACCGCGGTTCCGGCCCACTGGTGGTCAGCGTCGACGGCGTCGTCGTCGCCGACGCCACCGGCCTGGGCGTCTTCGTCGGGGCACACCGCCGGGCACAGCGCGCGGGCCGGGAGCTGGTGCTGCGGGACGTGCCGCTCCCCGCGCTGCGGCTGGTGCGCGTCACCCGCCTGCACCGCGTGCTGCGCGTCGACGACGAGCTCGCGCGGGCCGGTGCCTCACCGCGGCCCGTGGTGACCCGGCTGAAGCAGCAGGCTCAGAACAGGCGCGCCGAGGCGTCGTCCATGCCGCGCAGGGCGTCGTAGTCCAGCGTCACGCAGCGGATGCCGCGGTCGGTGGCCAGCGTGCGCGCCTGGGGTTTGATCTCCTGGGCGGCGAACACGCCGGCCACCGGCCGCAGTCGCGGGTCGCGGTTGAGCAGCTCCAGGTAGCGGGTCAGCTGCTCCACGCCGTCGATCTCGCCGCGGCGCTTGATCTCCACCGCCACGGTCCCGCCGCCGCCGTCGCGAGCCAGGATGTCCACCGGCCCGATCGCCGTGGGGTACTCGCGGCGCACGAGCCGGTACCCCTCGCCGAGCGTGGCGATGTGCTCGGCCAGCAGTTGCTGCAGGTGCGCCTCCACGCCGTCCTTGACCAGGCCCGGGTCCACGCCGAGCTCGTGGCTGGAGTCGTGCAGCACCTCGTGGACGGACACCACGAGCTTGTCGTCGTTCTTCAGGTGCTGCACCGTCCACGTCTCCACGACGCCCTCGGCGGTGTCCTCGCCCGCCGGGGTCACCGTCAGCCGGGCGGGCGGGCTCATCCAGTTCAGCGGCTTGTAGGAGCCGCCGTCGGAGTGCACGAGCACGCTGCCGTCGGCCTTCACCACCAGCAGCCGGGTGGCCAGGGGGAGGTGGGCGGACAGGCGCCCCGCGTAGTCGACGGAGCATCGGGCGATCACCAGGCGCACGGTGCGGCAGCTTACGTGCCGCTCCGCCGGCGATCCGCCGGGCTCCGGGCGCACCGTCCGCCGCCGTCCCGCGCTGTCCCCCGAAAGGGGCCCTGTAACGAAATCGGGACCTGGAGCGCTTGAGGGGGTGCACCGGGCGCGCCACGGTGGTGTGGAGGGGACTCCACCGCGGCGGCGCCCGGTTCTGCTGCCCGGCCCGGCGGCTGGGAGACTGGGGCGCGTGCCCCGCGCCAACCGCCGCCGCCCGGACCCGCCCCCGCGCGGTGTGCTCGGACGCGGCGTCGACCGCACCGTGCACGCCGCCGACGGATCCTGGGTGGTGCGCGAGTTGCGCGGGGACACCTCCACCAAGACCTACCGCTGCCCCGGGTGCGCCCAGGACATCCGGCCCGGCGTGCCGCACGTCGTGGTCTGGCCCTCGGTGGGCACCTTCAGCCCCGGCGACGGCGCCAGCGAGCGCCGCCACTGGCACGCCTCCTGCTTCGCCGCACGCGGCCGGCGCGGTCCCCGCTGAGCCCCTGCCGCGCCCCACCGGCACCCCTCGCACTACCGTCGGCGGGTGACCGGAACACCCACCGCACCGCGCCCGCCGGCGACGGCACAGGAGCCCGGTCCGGCTCCCGCCCCCCGGCACGACCCGTCCCGCCGCGGCTTCGCCAGCGACAACGCCGCCGGCATGCACCCCGAGGTGCTGGCCGCCGTCGTCGCCGCCAACGGCGGGCACGTGGGCAGCTACGGCGCCGACCCGTACACCGCCGCCCTGGACGAGGTGCTGCGCGGGCACTTCGGTCCCGGCACCGCCTCGGCCGTCGTGCTCACCGGCACCGGGGCCAACGTCGTGGCCCTGCAGGCGCTGACGCACCGCTGGGAGTCGGTCCTGTGCTCGGCCGACGCCCACGTCCTGCACGACGAGGGCGGCGCCCTGGAGCACGTCGGCGGCGCGAAGCTGATCCCGCTGCCCACCTCCGACGGCCTCGTGGACCCCGCGGACCTCGAGCGCGCGGTGCGCCGCGCGCAGGGCCCGATGTCCGCGCCCGTCGGGGCGCTGACCCTGACGCAGAGCACCGAGCTGGGCACCGTCTACTCCGCCCAGCACCTGCGGGAGCTGGTCGGCGTCGCCCACGACCTGGGCGTGCGCGTGCACGTGGACGGCGCCCGTCTCGCCAACGCCGCCGTCGCGCAGGGCGCCGGGCTGGGGGAGCTGACCACCCGCCTGGGCGTGGACGCGGTCTCGCTGGGCGGGACCAAGAACGGCGGTGGTCTCGCGGAGGTCGTCGTCGTGCGCTCCGGGGAGGCCGCCCCGGGCCTGGCGCGGCTGCGCAAGCAGTCCCTGCAGCTGGCGTCGAAGGCCCGGTTCGCCTCCGCGCAGCTGCTGGCGCTCCTCGAGGGCGACCTCTGGCTCCGCAACGCCGCCGCCGCCAACGCGGCGGCCGCACTGCTGGCGCGCGGCGTGGAGGACCTGGGGTCCCGGGTCCGGCTGACGCGGCCGGTCCGGGCCAACGCCGTCTTCGCCGCGCTGCCCGCGGCCGTCGCCGAGCGTGCCGCCGCCCGCGTGCCGTTCTTCGTGTGGGACCCGCACCACGGTCCCGACCGGGTGGAGGCCCGCTTCGTCGCCTCCTTCGACACCACCGGCGCGGACGTGGCCGGCCTGCTGACGGTGCTGCGCGAGGAGCTGGCGCGGTGAGCGCGGAGCCCGTGGAGATCCGTTCCGACGTGGTCCTGCCTGCCCGCCGCGAGGACGTGGAGCTGCACACCGCCGATGGGCTCACGCTCGTCGGGGAACTGGCCCTGCCCGCCGAGCGCGACCCCGTGGCCACCCTCGTGACGCTGCACCCCCTGCCCACCGCGGGCGGGTTCATGGACAGCCACGTGCTGCGCAAGGCGGCCCACCGGCTGCCGGCGCTCGCCGACCTGGCCGTGCTGCGCTTCAACACCCGCGGCACCTCCAGCCCCCGCGGCACGAGCGGCGGCTCCTTCGACGCCGGCCGGGCCGAGCGCTTCGACGTCGCCGCCGCGCTGGAGCTGGCCGAGTTCCGCGACCTGCCGCACGTGTGGCTGCTGGGCTGGTCCTTCGGCACCGACCTGGCGCTCGTGCACGGGCGCGACCCGCTGGTGGAGGGTCTGCTCCTGCTGTCCCCGCCGCTTCGCTGGTCCACCCCGGAGGACCTGCGCGCCTGGGGGGAGCTCGGCAAGCCGGTCACGGCCCTCGTGCCGGAGTTCGACGACTTCCTGCGCCCGGCCGAGGCGCGCGAGCGGTTCGCCGACCTGCCCCAGGCGGAGGTCGTCGCCGTGGAGGGTGCCAAGCACCTGTGGGTGGGGGAGCCGGCCGTGCGCCGCGTCCTCGACGAGGTCGTGGCCCGCGTCAACCCCGCGCGGGCGCCGCTGCCGACGACCTGGCCGCCGGCCTGACGCACCGCGGGCCGGGACCCCGAGAGGGGTCCCGGCCCGCGGTGGGGCGGGGTGCCTCAGCCGACGGCGCCGGCCCGGTCCGCCTGCGTGGCGCGCTGCCCGCTGAGGTCGACGACCTCGGCCTGCTCGCCGTCCTGCACCTCGCCGTCCTGCACCTCGCCGTCCCGGTGAGCCGGCGCCAGGGGCGCCAGGCCCAGCAGGCCCCGCAGGTCGTCGAGGTGCTCGGTGATCTCGTCGCGCTGCTGCATGAGCTCGTCGACCTCCGCCTGCGCCGAGGCGCGGCTGCGCTCGGCCTGCTCGCGAGCGGTGTCCACCATCTGCTGGGCGCGGGTGCGGGCGTCCGTGACGAGCGCGTCGGCCTCCTTGCGGGCCGTCTCCGCGCGCAGCGCCGCCTGGGCCAGCGCCTCGGCGCGGATCGACTCGGCGGCCTCGGCGGCCTGCTGCGCCCGCTCCTCGGCCTCGGCGGCGCGCTGCTCCGCCTCGGCGATGCGGGCGGCCGTGCGGGCGGCGGCGACCTCCAGCCGCTGGCGGTCCTCCTCGGCGGCGCGCTCGCGGGCCGCCGCCAGGGCGAGCTCCTGCTCGCGCACCGCGGCCTCGGTGCCGGTGCGCAGCTCGAGCGTCTCGCGCTCGGCCTGCGCGCGCAGGGCCGCGGCGCTGCGCTCGGCGGCGGCGATCGCCTCGGAGGCCTCGTGGTCGGCCTGGGCGCGCAGGTTCGCGGCCGCCCGCTCGGCGGCCGCGGTGGTCTCCGCGGCGCTGCGCCGGGCGGCCTCCACGATCCCGTCGGCCTCGGCGCGGGCGCGCTGGAGGATCTCCGCGGCGTCGCGCGTGGCTCCCTCGGTCCGCCGGCGCGCGTCCTCGTCGGCCTGCGTGCGGGTCTCCAGCGCCTCGGCGCGGGCCTCCTCGCGCAGCCGGTCGGCGTCCCGCCGGGCCGAGCGCAGGATCTCCCCGGACTGGTCCTCGGCCAGGCGCAGCAGCTTCTCCATGCGCGCACCGAGCCCGGAGTAGGTGGGCTTGTCGTGCTCGCGCAGCTCCTTCTGGGCCTGGCTGAGCTCGCCGGCCACGCGCAGCGCGCGGGCGTCGCTCTCCTCGACGCGGGCGCGCGCCTCGCGCAGCGCCTCCTCCAGGTGGTGCAGCCGGGCCTCGACCTGGCCGCGGTCGTAACCGCGCACGACGATGCTGAACGCGTCGTGGGACTCGTTGGACACCGCGGACCTCCGGGGCGGGTCGGGGACGGGCTGGGACCGCGCCGCCGGGTGAGCGCCGGGCGGTGCGACCGCTGTCGGCAGCGTAGTCGCGCCGGGCCGCGGCACCGGGCAGCCCCGGACGTGTCGGCCCGGCGGGACGGGTGCCGGGCCCGCGGGAGGCGCCACCGGGTCGCGGCGCCTAGCGTGGGCACGTGCTGGTCGCCTTCTCCGTGTCCCCGTCCGGCGGTGCCGCGCCCGAGGGCCCGGCGCCGGACTCCGTGAGCGCCGCGGTCGCCGACGCCGTGCTGGTCGTTCGCTCCTCCGGCCTGCCTCACCGCACCGACGCGATGTTCACCACGGTGGAGGGCAGCTGGGAGGAGTGCATGGACGTCGTGCGCCGCGCGTGCGAGGCCGTGGGCCGGCACGGCCCCCGGGTGTCCCTGGTGCTCAAGGCGGACATCCGCCCCGGCCACGAGGGGGAGCTGACGGGCAAGCTGGAGCGGCTGGAGGCCGCCGTGGAGCGCGCGCAGGGCGAGGCCGGCCGGGGCCAGTAGCCCGGCCGGCCCCGCCGCGGCGCCGGCCGGGGCTCACCGGCGCCGGCGCAGCGCGCCGTCCAGGGAGAAGCGGCCGGCGCCGGTGAACAGCAGCATCAGGCCCACGCCGCCGAGCAGCAGCGCGTTCTCCCCGTTGACCTGCCCCTGCACGAGGAACCCCTGCGGGGCGTGCACGAGCAGCCACACCCCGGCCATCTGGGCCAGGAGCAGGGCCCCGGCCGCGCGGGTCGCCAGGCCGAGCAGCAGCAGCGAGCCGAGGCCGACCTCGCCGAGGATCACCAGCCAGCCCGCGAGGTCGGGTGCCGGCACCCCCAGGGAGGCGGCCGTCCCGGTGGCGCCCCCGGGGTCGGACAGCTTGGGGACGCCGTGCACCAGCAGGAGGGCGCCGGCGAGCAGGCGCACCAGGAGCAGTCCGGTGCTGGTGGACGCGGGGGTGCGGGCGGCGCCCCCCGCGGGGCGGGTGGTCGTGGGGTTCGTGGTGGACGTGATGGACGTGCTGGCAGCGTTCACGTGGTCGGTCCTCTGCGTTCGGGAGGGGGCCCGGCGGGCCCTTCGGGCGGGCGAGAGGTGTCGCGGCCTGCTGCGGCGACGGGGACGGGCACCGCGATTCTTGCAGTTTTAAGCATCATGGGTGCGCGTCACCCTGTCAACGGGGCGGGCCCGCGCGCGGTTCACCCGCACGGCCACGGCGTGCGTAGGGTGTCTCCCCGTACCCGGCGCCCGTCCCGCGCCCGCGCCACCACCCTGGAGGACCACGTGCGACGCGCGTTCGCCTGGCTGCTGCTCCTGGCCGGGATCGGCTGCGGCGCCGCCGGCGCCCTGCTCCTGACCGTCCTGGCCCCACCGGGGACCCTGGCCGTCGCGGTGAGCCCGGCGCCCGGCGCGGTGGCCGTGGTGACCGCGCCCGGCGTGCTCGACTTGACCGGTCCCGCGGCCACCGTCAGCGCCCGGGCCGCCGGCGGCGAGGACGTCTTCGTCGGCGTGGCCACCGCCCGGGACGCCGAGGCGTGGCTGGACGGCGCGGCCCGCACCGAGGTCACGGGCGTGGGGGGATCCCTCGACGAACCCGTCGCACGCGCGGAGCAGGAGGGAGCGGGGCCCGCGGCCGACCCCCGCGCCGCCGACGTGTGGATCGCCACCGCGCAGGGCGACGGCAGCGCCGCGCTGACCTGGGACACCGCCTCCGACGAGTCCCTCGCCGCCGCCGGCGGCGCGGTCGCCGTCGTGGCGACCGACGGGACCGCCGCGGCCCCGGCGCAGGTCGAGCTGTCCTGGCGCCTGCGGGGCGAGGCCGCCCAGCACCCCGGGGGCGTCCCGCTCGCCGTGGCCGGTGCGGTGCTGGTCCTCCTCGGCGCCGCGGGGCTGCTGCTGCACCGCCGCCGCGGTCCGCGACCCGGCACCCGCACGCCCGACCGCCCCGCCCGGCAGGAGACCGCCTGATGCGTCGACCCGCCCGGACCCTCGTCCTCGCCTGCGCCGTGCTGGCGCTGCCCGCGTGCGCCCAGCTGCCCGCGGTGACCGCTCCCGCCGCGACCGGGCGGGCGCCGGTGCCGCTGGTGGTCCAGCCCGCGCAGGCCGCCCGCATCGCCGAGGCCGCCACCGCGCCCCTGGAGGTGGCCGGCGACCCCGCCGCCACCGACCTCGACGCGCTGGCCCAGCGGGTCACCGGCCCGGAGCTGGACCTGCGCCGCGCCGCCGCGACCATCGCCGCCGCCGGCGCCACCCCGCCGGCGGCCGGCGCGGACACCCTGGAGGCGATCTCCTCGGTGCTGCCGCGCCAGGAGGGCTGGCCGCGCTGGTTCCTCACCGTCACCGAGCCGGGAGCCGACAGCAAGCCGTCCCTGGTGGTGCTGCGCTCGCCCGCGCCGCGCGAGCCCTACCGGGTGTGGGCCACGCCCTCGCTGCTGCCGGGGGCGAGCCTGCCCACCACCGGGGCCCCCGCCGACGGGGCCGCCGTCGTGCCCGCCGACGAGGACACCAACCTGCCGATGAGCCCCGCCGCGGTCGCCGAGCGCTACGCCGACGTGCTCCTGAACGGCGACGGCAGCGAGTTCGCCGGGCAGTTCGCCACCGACGCCTACCGGCGGGGCGTGCTCACCTCCGCCGAGGAGCAGGCCCGGGCGCTGGAGGGCGCCGGGGGGACCTTCTCGCAGGAGCGGGTCCTGCTGGACGACTCCGTCCTGGCCGTGCGCACCCGCGACGGCGGTGCCCTCGTCGTGGCGGGGTACCGCTCGTCGGTCACGGCCGCCGGGCCCGCCGGGGGACTGCCGGGGCAGCTGCAGGCCGCGGCCGCCGCCCTCGCCGGCCGCGAGGACGCCACCTCCGTGACCACGGTCGTGGAGGAGGTCGTCGTCTTCGCGGTGCCGCCGGGGCAGGGGCAGACCTCCGTCGTGGCGGTGCAGAGCGGACCGGTCTCGATCGAGGCGTCCTGAGGCGCCCGGCCCCGCTCGCGCACCCGGGCCGCGCACCCCGCGACGGCCGCCCGGACGGGCTGCGGGCCCGCGGCGGCTGCGTGAGAAGCTGACCGCCATGACTCAACCGACGCCCCCCGGTGCGGGGCTGAACCTGCGCGGGGCGGTGGACCTCGGGGCGCTGGCGGCCCGCAACTCCCGCCGCGAGGAGGTCGCGCGCCGCGCCGCCGCCGACCCCGCCGCCGTGCAGCAGGCATCGCCGTTCGTCGTGGACGTCACCGAGGAGTCCTTCACCGAGGTCGTGCAGTCCTCGGTGAGCTTCCCCGTCGTCCTGGACCTGTGGGCCGAGGGCTACGACACCGGCGCCGAGGTGCTCTCGCAGCTGGCCGACGAGTTCGGCGGCCGCTTCCTGCTGGGCCGCATCGACGCCCAGGCCGAGCCGGCGCTGGCCCAGTCGCTCGTGCAGTCCCTGCAGGCGCGGGCGGTCCCGCTGGTCGCGGCGATCGTCAAGGGCCAGCCGCTGCCGCTGTTCACCGGCGCCTACCCCTCCGCGGAGGAGGGCCGGCAGCTGCTGGAGGAGGTCCTGCGGGTCGCCGAGGCCAACGGCGTCACCGGCCGCGTGCCCGGCGAGGCACCGGCCGCCGCCGAGGAGCCCGAGCAGCCGGCGCCGCCGCCGTTGCACGCCGAGGCGCGGGCCGCCGTCGAGGCCGGCGACCTCGACGCCGCCGCGGCCGCCTGGCAGAAGGCCCTGGCGAACGACCCGCGCGACGAGGCGGCCACCGAAGGGCTGGCCCGCGTCGGCGTGCTGCGCCGCGTGCAGGGCGTCGACCTCGGCCGGGCCCGGGCCGCGGCCGCCGAGGCTCCCGACGACGTCGCCGCCCAGCTCGTCGTGGCGGACCTGGACCTCGTCGGCGGCCACGTGGAGGACGCCTTCGAGCGGCTGCTGCGCATCGTGCAGCGCACCGCGGGCGAGGACCGCGACGCCGCCCGGACCCACCTGCTGGAGCTGTTCGCGGTGGTCGGCACCTCCGACCCGCGCGTGGTCAAGGCCCGCGCCGCGCTCTCGCGCGCGCTGTTCTGAGCCGGGCCCTGCCCGGGACCGCGCCCGCGCGGTCCCGGGCGGAGGCGGCCCGCGCGCCTAGGATCGCGGGCGTGAGCACCGACGCGAGCACACCGGCCGGCACCACCGGGACGGACCTGCCCCGCAGCGCCCCCTCCGCGCAGGGCGTCGACGCCCGCGGCATCGCCTCCTTCCTGGACGCGGTCGAGGCCGCCGACGGCGTCGAGCTGCACTCCCTCGCGGTCCTGCGCCACGGCGCCGTCGTGGCCGAGGGCTGGTGGGCGCCGTACGCGCCGCAGCGGCTGCACCTGCTCTACTCGGTCAGCAAGAGCTTCACCGCGACCGCGCTGGGCCTGGCGGTGGCCGAGGGGCTGGTGGACCTGGACGCGACCGTGCTGTCGTACTTCCCCGAGCTGGACACCGACGTGAGCGACCCGCGCTCCCGCTCGATGCGCGTGCGCGACGTGGCCGCCATGGCCAGCGGCCACGCCGGCGAGACGCTGGAGCAGGCCGCGGCGGACCCCACCGGCGACGTCGTGCGCGGCTTCCTGCGCCTGCCGCCGCAGGCCGATCCCGGCACGCTGTTCGCCTACAACCAGCCGTGCACGTACTCCCTGGCGGCGATCGTGCAGCGGGTCACCGGTGAGACCCTCACCGGGTACCTGCGCCCGCGAGTGCTGGACCCCCTGGGCGTGGGGGAGACCGCCTGGCTCACCGACGACCGGGGCCGCGAGATCGGCTTCTCCGGCCTGCACGCCACGACCGACGCGCTGGCCAAGCTCGGCCAGCTGCACCTGCAGCGCGGCCGGTGGGGGCAGCGGCAGCTGCTGCCGGAGCAGTGGGTGGACCAGGTGGGCCGCCCGCACGTGGACACCGCCGCCGCCCACCCGGACCCCGACGGGCAGCTCGGGTACGGCTACCAGTTCTGGCCCTCCCGGCACGGCTACCGCGCCGACGGCGCCTACGGCCAGTTCAGCCTGGTGCTGCCCGAGCAGGACGCCGTGGTGGCCCTCACGGGGCAGAGCACCACCACCCGGGTGCTGCTGGACGCCGTGTGGGAGCACCTGGTGCCGGCGCTGGCCGACCCCGTCCCGCCGGCGGACGCCGCCGCGCACGACGCGGCGCTCGCGGGCCGGCTGCGCACCCTGCAGCTGGACGCCCCGCCGGCGCTCGCCCCGCCCCGGGAGCTGCGACCCCTGGTGCTGACCCCGGCGCCGGGCAGTGCGCCCGCCACCCTGGAGCGCGTGCGGGTCGAGCGCGCGGGTGCCGCCGGGGAGGGCTGGACCCTGGTCCTGGAGGACGGCCCGGACCGGCTGACCGCCGCGCTGGGCACCGGGTGGGTGACCACCGGGCCGCTGGCCACGAGCTGGGCCCCGGCCGGTGCCGGCGCTCTGCGGGTGGACGTGGTGTTCGTGGAGACCCCGCACCGCCTGCAGCTGGAGCTGGACCCGGACGCCGGCACCTTCCGCGGGACCTGGCGGACCGAGCCGCTGCACGGGCCCCCGCTGGCCGCCCTGCGCGCGCCCCGCCCGCCCCGGGCCGGGTCCTGAGCACCGTCCCGGGCGGTGCCGCGGCTGCCCGCCCGGCCCGCCCCGCTCGCGGACCGCGGTCCGGGGTGCTGCACTGTGGTCCCGTGTCCGCCGGTTCGACAACGGAGCTGCGGTGATCGACTACCTGCGCGGCGACTCGGCCGTGGTGCTGGACGCCCTGACCGAGCACGTCGTGCTCGCCGTCGTGCCCCTCGTCGCCGGCGTGCTGCTGTCGCTGCCCCTGGGCTACCTGGGCGTGCGCTTCCCCCGCGTCTACCAGCCCCTCATGGGCGTCTCGGGCATCGTGTACTCCATCCCGTCGCTGGCGGTGTTCGTGACCCTGCCGTACCTGCTGGGCACGAGGATCCTGTCGCCGGTCAACGTCGTGGTGGCGCTGACGGTGTACACGCTGGCGCTGATGGCCCGCACGGTCGCCGACGCGCTGCGCTCCGTGGACCCCGCTCTCACGGAGGCGGCGACCGCCATGGGGTACCGGCGCTCGCGGCGGCTGGTGGAGGTGGAGCTGCCGCTGGCCCTGCCGGTGGTGCTGGCCGGGGCTCGGGTGGCGGCCGTCTCGAACATCAGCCTGGTCAGCGTCGGCGCGCTCATCGGCGTCGGTGGGCTGGGTGGCCTGTTCACCCGCGGGTTCCAGCTGGACTACCCGGCGCCCATCCTCGTCGGGATCGTGCTGACGCTGCTCCTGGCGGGCGTGGCGGACCTGCTGCTCGTGCTGCTGCAGCGGTGGGCGACCCCGTGGACCCGCCTGGCCGGACGGAAGGGCTGAGGCCGTGGACGAGACCCCCTACCTGCTGGACCCGGCCCACTGGAGCGGCAGCGGGTCCATCCCGCAGCTGACGCTGGACCACCTGGGGTACACCGGCCTGGCGCTGCTGCTGGGCCTCTGCGTCGCCTTCCCGCTCGGACTGCTCATCGGCCACACCGGCCGCGGCTCCTTCCTGGCGATCAACGCCGGCAACGCCGGGCGGGCCCTGCCGACGCTGGGCCTGCTGATGCTGCTCGTCACGCTCCTGGGCCTCGGCCTGGTGCCGGTGCTCATCGCCCTCGTGGTGCTGGTGATCCCGCCGATCCTCACCTCCACCTACGCCGGGCTGCGCTCGGTGGACCGCGCCGCCGTGGACGCGGCGCGGGGGATGGGGATGCGCCCGCTGCAGGTGCTGTTCGGCGTGGAGGTGCCGATGGCGCTGCCCGTGCTCTTCAGCGGGCTGCGTGCGGCGGCCCTGCAGGTGGTGGCCACCGCCACGGTGGCGGCCGCTGTGGGCCTGGGCGGCCTGGGGCGCCTGCTCATCGACGGCCTCGCGGTCAACGACTACGGTCGGGTGGCCGCCGGCGCGATCGTCGTGGCCGTGCTGGCCATCGTCCTGGACCTGCTGCTGGCGCTGGTGCAGCGGTCCGTCGTCTCCCCGGGGCTCACCGGTCGCCGGCCGCGCCGCAGGCGCGGTGGCCGTCGGCCGCCCACCCCGGCCCAGTCCCGCCTCGACGCCGACCTGGCGTGAGGACCGAACGGAAGGCACGACCCATGAAGCGCAGGACCCTGCTGACGACCGCACTGGCCTCGGGCACGGCGGGGCTGACCCTGGCCGCCTGCGGGGCTGGGGAGGACCCCCTGTCCGCGGCACCGGCCGGTGAGGGGTCGGGCTCGTCCGCCGCGGTGGTCGTGGGGTCGGCGAACTTCCCCGAGAGCGAGCTGCTGGGGGAGATGTACGCGCAGGTGCTGGAGGGCACCGGGGTGCAGGTGGAGCGGAAGTTCGGCATCGGTGCCCGGGAGGTGTACCTGCAGGCCCTGCAGGACGGCTCGATCGACCTCATCCCCGAGTACAACGGCGCGCTGCTGTCGGCCCTGGTCGAGGGCGGTGTCCCGCAGGACGTCCAGACCTCCGAGGAGGTGTACGAGGCGCTGCAGGAGGCGCTGCCGCAGTCCCTGGAGGTGCTGGAGCAGTCCGAGGCGCAGGACAAGGACAGCCTGACGGTGACGCGCGCGACCGCCGAGCAGCACGGGCTGGTAGCGATCCCCGACCTGGTGCCCGTGGCCGGGCAGATGGTGTGCGGCGGGGCACCCGAGTTCGCCGAGCGCTACCAGGGCCTCGTGGGTCTGGAGGAGGTCTACGGCGTGGAGTTCGCCGGCTTCCGCTCCCTGGACGCCGGCGGCCCGCTCACCGTGCAGGCCCTGCTGGACGACGACATCCAGGTGGCGAACCTGTTCACCACCGACTCGGCCATCGAGACGAACGACCTCGTCGTCCTGGACGACCCGGAGAACCTGTTCCTCGCCGAGAACGTGCTCCCGCTGATCCGCTCCTCGGCGAACACCGAGGCGATCACCGAGGCGCTCAACGCGTTCTCGGCGACGCTGACGACGGAGAAGCTCACCGAGCACCTGGCGCGGGTGCAGGTGGACAAGCAGTCCGTCGCCGAAGTGGCGCAGGCGTACCTGGCCGCCAACCCCGTCGGCTGACGCGGGCCCGCTGCACGGGCGAGGGCCCCACCCCCTGTGGGGGGTGGGGCCCTC
>NZ_JBJLRI010000016.1:0-64261 GCF_050871405.1 Kineococcus esterisolvens | reverse complement strand
CGCGACGTGCTGCTGGAACTGCCCCCGGAGACCCGCGTGCTCACCGGCCACGGCCAGGACACCACCATCGGCGACGAAGCCCCGCACCTGGACGAGTGGATCACCCGCGGGCACTGACGGCTACCGCCGCGGCTGCGGCGGCGCTGGGTGGCGGTACCGGCCAGCCCTGGCAGCATCGTCGCCGTGAGTGATCCCACAGGTCCCGACCGGACCGTGAACGTCGTCGAACGCGGCATCGCCGAGGCGGCCAGGTGGGCGCTGCGCCTGCTGGTGCTGGGCATCGGCGTCGCCGGCCTGCTGTGGCTGCTCGGCAAGGGCTGGTCGCTGCTGCTGCCGCTGCTGCTCGCGGTGCTGCTCAGCGCGATCCTGTGGCCGCTGGCGCAGGTGCTGCGAGCCGTGCTGCCACGCGCCATCGCGGCGCTGCTGTCCATCCTGATCCTCCTGGCGCTCGTCATCGGCATCTTCGCCGCCCTGATCCCGACCGTCGCCGGTCAGGCCGGGGAGGTCGCCGACTCCGCCGTCGCCGGCATCCAGCAGGTGCAGGCGTGGGTCAACGGCCCACCGCTGAACCTCGGCGACGACGAGATCGGCAACCTCGTCAACCAGGGCCTGTCGGAGCTGCAGAGCAACGCCCAGGACATCGCCCTGGGCGTCGTCGGAGGCCTGGGCACCGTCGGCGCCAGCATCGGTTCAGGCGTCATCACGTTCCTGCTGGTGCTGGTGCTGAGCTTCTTCTGCCTGTCCGACGGGGACCGGCTGCTGCCGTGGTCGCGCCGGTGGATGGACGCCAGGACCCACCACCACGCCACCGAGCTCGGTATGCGGATCTGGGCGACGATCCGCGGCTACATCCTCTCCCAGGCTGCCGTGGCGTTCGTCGACGCGCTCTTCATCGGCATCGGCCTGTGGATCGTCGGCGTGCCGTTCGCCCTGCCCCTGGCCGTGACGATCTTCTTCGCGGCGTTCATCCCCATCGTGGGCGCCGTGGTGACCGGCGTGCTGGCCACCCTCGTCGCGCTCGTCACCCTCGGCTGGGTCCAGGCGCTGATCGTCCTGGGCATCGTGCTGCTCGTGCAGCAGCTGGAGGGCAACGTGCTGCAGCCCCTGCTGGTCGGCAAGACCCTGGCGCTGCACCCCGCGGTCGTCATCGGCGCGGTCACCATCGGGGGGACCCTGTTCGGCATCATCGGCGCGTTCCTCGCCGTACCAGTGGCCGCGATCCTCACGGTGGTGCTGCGCTACGTGCACCACGTGCTGCTGCCGGACGAGCCGGAGAACCCCGCGGAGGAGCACAAGGCCAAGAAGAACCCCCTGCGCCGGAACCCCGCCGCCGATGAGCAGCCCGCGGCCGCGGAGGGTGCCCACCTGCCCGAGCACTCCTGAGGGACGCGCCGAAGCCCCCGCCGCAGCGTTCACGGCGGGGGCTTCGGCGCGGAGCGGGGACCGGGCTCAGGTGGGCACGACGAGTGCGGTGGCCACCGCGGCGATGCCCTCCCCGCGCCCGGTGAGCCCCAGGCCGTCGGTGGTGGTGCCGGAGACGCTGACGGGTGCGCCGCACGCGGCGGACAGCACCGCCTCGGCCTCCGCGCGGCGCGCGTCGATGCGGGGACGGTTGCCGACGACCTGCACGGACACGTTGCCGACCTCGAAGCCGGCGGCTCGCACCAGACGGGCGGCCTCCCCCAGCAGTCGCGCGCCGGAGGCGCCGGCCCACTCCGGGCGCGAGGTGCCGAAGTGCGCACCGAGGTCGCCCAGTCCCGCGGCGGCGAACAGGGCGTCGGCGCAGGCGTGCGCCGCCACGTCCCCGTCGGAGTGCCCTTCCGGACCTGCGGGCTCGTCGGGCCACAGCAGTCCCGCCACCCGGCACTCGCGGCCGGCGGCCAGGGGGTGCACGTCCACGCCGGTGCCCACGCGGGGCAAGCCGGACCGGTCGGTGTTCACGCGCGTCCTCCGCTCAGCAGGGCCTCGGCCAGAACGAGGTCGACCGGGCGCGTGACCTTGAAGGCGGTGTCGTCGCCCGCCACGGTGAGCACCTCGTGACCCAGCGCCTCGAGCATGCCGGCGTCGTCCGTCGCGGGCGCGGCGCCGTCGGCGGCCCGGTGGGCGGCGCGCAGCGGAGCGCACGAGAACCCCTGGGGGGTCTGGACGGCGACGAGCTCGCGACGGTCGACGGTGGCCACCACTCGACCGGCGCGGACCCGCTTCACGGTGTCGGAGACGGGAAGCACCGGGACGACCGCCACGGCACCACCACGGACGGCGGCCACGACGGACCGGAAGACGGACGGCGGGGTGAGGCAACGCGCGGCGTCGTGGACGAGAACCACGTCCACGCCCTCGGGTAGCGCGGCGAGGCCGCAACGCACCGAGTCCTGCCGCTCCGCGCCTCCCGCCACGACGCGCAGGTCGGCCGCGCCCAGCGGCGAGAGCAGCGTGCGGACGTGCTGCTGCTCACCCGCCGGGGCGACCACCACGACGACGTCGACGACACCGGACGCCAGGGCGCGCCGGAGGGCGTGCACCAGCAGCGGTTCCCCGGCGACCGGGACGAGGGCCTTGGGCACCCCCGCCCCCAGACGTTCGCCCCGGCCGGCGGCCGGGACGACGAGAGCGCAGGTCAGGAGGCCAGGACCTCGTCCAGCAGGGACTCGGCCTTGTCCTCGTTCGTGTTCTCCGCGAGAGCCAGCTCGGAGACGAGGATCTGGCGCGCCTTCGCCAGCATCCGCTTCTCCCCCGCGGACAGACCGCGGTCCTGGTCGCGGCGCCACAGGTCGCGCACGACCTCGGCCACCTTGATGACGTCGCCGGAGGCGAGCTTCTCGAGGTTCGCCTTGTAGCGGCGCGACCAGTTCGTCGGCTCTTCCGCGTACGGGGTGCGCAAGACCGAGAACACCCGGTCCAGGCCCTCGCGGCCGACGACGTCGCGGACGCCGACGAGGTCGACGTTCTCGGCGGGCACTTCGATGGTCAAGTCGCCCTGGGCGACCTTGAGGACGAGGTAGAGCTTCTCCTCGCCCTTGATGGTGCGGGTCTTGATCTCCTCGATCAGTGCGGCCCCGTGATGGGGGTAGACGACCGTTTCGCCGACCGTGAAAGCCATAGAAAGTGACCCCTTTCCCTGCCTTCACTTTACCACGCCGAGCAGCCGCCGAACACCCCCCGTGACGGCGTTTGCGCAGGTCAGAGGCACGGACGCACACCCGATGCCCCTTGACACGACTCGATCGGCGTGCTTCGCGCGTGGACACCGGCCACCCGCGCAGCGGCACGGGCCACCCCCCGCGACGCCCCGACGCGGCCCGGCGCGGGCGCCCGACACGCACCCGACACGCGCCCGACACGCCCCGCGGGCCCCGGACACCCGGCACCCGGGTGCCCGACTACGACTGCCGGTAGTCTGGGCGCGTGAAGCTCCGCCAGCGCTCCGCCGTCGCCCTCGTCACCGTCGCGAGCACCCTCGGTGTCGCGGGGTGCTCCACGTTCTCCCCCGCGGTGGTCCTGCGCCCGTACGACCCCAGCGACGGCAAGAACGCCTCCATCGCCGGCGCCGTCGAGGTGCGCAACGCGCTGGTGGTGTCCAGCGGCCTGGACGAGCCCGGCGTGGTGTCCGTGACCCTCGTCAACGGCTCCCGCGAGGACGTCTCCGTGACGGTCGGCGCCGACGTCGACGCCGCCGGGTTGAGCGCCGACGAGGCGCCGGAGCAGACCTTCACCGTGCCCGCCGGTCAGCTCGTGCAGATCGGGTCCCCGGAGGCCCTCGTCCCCGGCGAGGCCCTCCCCGAGCGCCCCGAGCAGGCCCCCGCCTGGATGCAGATCCCCCAGGTGCCCGTCCACACCGGCGAGACGCTGCCGCTGGTCTTCACCTCCGCCGGGGAGAGCATCGAGGTCGCAGCGCCCGTCCTGCTGCCCTGCTTCGAGTACGACTTCCTGACGCCCACCGCGGCGGCCACCAGCCCCGGCGAGGAGACCGTCCCCGCCGCAGAGGTCGAGTGCGGCCCCGCCCTCGGCGAGGGCGGCCTCATCGGCAGCCACCACGGGGAGTGACGCGACACGCGCCGCGGGCCGGTGACCCGGCCCGCGGCGCCCGCGCTCAGCCCTCGAACTTGTAGCCCAGACCCCGCACCGTCACCAGGTGGCGGGGGTTCGAGGGGTCCGGCTCGATCTTGGCGCGCAGGCGCTTGACGTGGACGTCCAGCGTCTTGGTGTCGCCGACGTAGTCCGAGCCCCACACGCGGTCGATGAGCTGGACGCGCGTGAGCACGCGGCCGGCGTTGCGCAGCAGCATCTCCAGCAGCTCGAACTCCTTGAGCGGCAGCGGCACCTGCTCACCCCGCACCGTCACCACGTGCCGGTCCACGTCCATGCGCACGCCACCGGCCTCGACCGTGGTCTGCACCAGCTCCTCCGGCTCCGCCCCGCGGCGCAGCACCGCGCGCACCCGGGCCAGCAGCTCGCGGGAGGAGTACGGCTTCGTCACGTAGTCGTCGGCGCCGATCTCCAGGCCCACGACCTTGTCGATCTCGGAGTCCTTGGCGGTCAGCATGATGACCGGCACGCTCGAGCGGCTGCGCAGCTGCCGGCACACCTCGGTCCCCGGGATGCCCGGCAGCATGAGGTCCAGCAGCACGAGGTCCGCGCCGGCCCGGTCGAACTCCTCCAACGCGGCCGGCCCCGTGTCGCTGACCGCCACGTCGTAGCCCTCCCGCCGCAGCAGGTAGGACAGCGGGTCGGAGAACGACTCCTCGTCCTCGACCACCAGGATGCGCGTCACGGTCGAACCTCCAGGGGTGATTCCTCCGGGGACTGCCCCGGAGATCGTCGGGAAGGACCCGCGGAGCCGCGCTGCGCGCGCCGCGGGGGGTCGTGGGGGGTGGCTGCGGCCGACCCGGGCGGCACGTCGGCGGCGGGCGCCGGGGAGGGCGCCTGCGGCAGCCGCAGCGTGAAGGTCGAGCCCTCCCCCTCGACGCTCCACACCCGGACCTCACCGCCGTGCTTGCCGGCGACGTGCTTGACGATCGACAGGCCCAGCCCCGTGCCGCCGGTCAGGCGCGAGCGGGCCGGGTCCACGCGGTAGAACCGCTCGAAGATGCGCTCCAGGTCCGCCGGGCTGATGCCCACCCCCCGGTCGGAGACGGCGATGTCCACGGCGGCGGGGACGGCGGCGTCCTCGCCCGCACCGGGACGCACCCGGCGCACCTCGACGACGACCCGGCTGCGCTCCGGGGAGTAGGCCAGCGCGTTGTGGACGAGGTTGCGCAGGGCCGTCACCAGCAGCTCGCGGTCACCCTTGACCAGCACCCCGCGCTCACCGGCCACCACGACCTCCGACTCACGCTGCTGCGCCACGGAGATGCTGCGGTCGGCGGCCTCGGCGACCAGCGCGTCCACCTCCAGCAGCGCCGCCTCGACGACGTTCTCGGCGGCCTGCAGGCGCGAGAGGTCGATGATCTCCTGCACCAGCTGGGTCAGCCGCTTGGACTCCCGGCGCATCCGGCGGGCGAAGTGCCGCACCGCCTCGGGGTCGTCGGCCGCGTCCTCCACCGCCTCCGACAGCAGGGACAGCGCCCCCACCGGCGTCTTCAGCTCGTGGCTGACGTTGGCCACGAAGTCGCGGCGCACCGCCTCCACCCGCCGCGACTCGGTGCGGTCCTCCAGCAGCAGCAGCACGTGCCGGGGCCCCAGCGGTGACACCCGCGCCAGCACGACGGCCGGCGGACGGCCGAGCCCCGGCGCCAGCTCCACCTCCATCTCACGCACCCGCCCGTCGCGGCGGCAGGCGCGGACCATCTCGCGCAGCTGCGCGTCGGTCAGCTCCCGGCCGGCCACGACGCCGGCGGCGTAGGAGGCGGCGCTGGCCTTGACGACCTCGTCGGTGGCGTCCAGCACCACCGCGGAGGAGCGCAGCGCCATGAGGACGTCGCTGACGCCCGGGGGCACGCCGGCCGGCTCGCGCGGCGGCGGTTCCGGCCGCTGCAGACGGTCGGAGACGCGGAAGGCGAGCACGCCGGCCGCGCCGGCCAGCACACCGGCGGCGGCGGCGATGCTGCTCGAGATGTCGCCGACCACGACCCCAGCCTAGGGTTCTCCTCGACCCCCGCCGTCGCCGCGCGGTCAGCTCGCTCTCGCGGCGCTAGATGTTCACACCGGAGGTGGCGCGCGTTCACCCGGGCCTGGAAGCCTGGGGGTTCGAGCGGACGGCGGACCACCCGCGTCCCGCGCCCCGCCCACAGCTCGAGGAGAAGCAGCCGTGCGCAACGTCTACCACGACGAACTGGTCCACCTCGTCGACACCCTGGTGGAGATGACCAACCTGGCGCGCTCGGCCATGTCCCGCGCCACCACGGCCCTGCTCGACGCGGACCGCGAGCTGGCCGAGAGCGTCATCACCGCCGACCAGCGGATCGATTCGCTCCAGCACGACCTCGAGGAGCGTTCGCTGCAGCTGCTGGCGCGCCAGCAGCCCGTGGCGACCGACCTGCGCGTCGTCGTCACCGCGCTGCGGATGAGCACCAGCCTCGAGCGGATGGGCGACCTGGCCCGCCACGTCGCCAAGCTGGCCAGGCTCCGGCACCCCGAACCGGTGGTGCCCGCGGAGTACCGCTCCACGGTGCTGCAGATGGCGCAGGTCGCCGAGCGCATCGTCACCAAGGCCGGCAGCGTCATCGCCTCGCGCGACGTGGCGCTCGCCGCCGAGCTGGAGACGGACGACGACGAGATGGACCGCCTGCACCGCAGCGTGTTCGAGCTGCTGATGTCGCGCAGCAGCGACCAGCCGACCGAGGTCGCGGTCGACCTGACCCTGTGCAGCCGCTACTACGAGCGCTTCGCCGACCACGCCGTGTCCGTGGCCAAGAACGTCACGTTCCTGGTCACCGGTTCCCACGACGCCCCCGAGCCGCACGGGCTGCCGCTCGTCGGCTGACCGGCGCCCGACGCGGCGGCCGGACCCGGGCGGGTCCGGCCGCTGCGGGGCCGGACGGCGGGCGCCGGTGTAGCGTCGAGGACGTGGACTCGTGGCGGGGACGGCGCCGGCCCCGCGCGGCGGGAGCGGCCCTCGCCGCGTGTGCGGCGGCCGTCCTGGTCGCGGGCTGCTCCGAGGACGAGGTGCCCGTTCCGGCGCCCACCACCACCACCGTGGAGCCGACGTCCTCGCCGGTGGTGACCTCCACCGCGCCCGCGTCCCCCGAGCCGGGCTTCGACTGCGCGACGGTGGACACCGCGCAGCAGGAGCTGGACCGCGCGTTCAGCACGGAGCTGGAGCGGCTGGACATCTCGCGCGGCGATCCCCGCGCGCAGTCGGTGTACGCCCTGGTGACCACCGAGGAGGGCCCGGCGTACTACGCCGCGGTGCTGGCGGCAGCCCCGCCCGAGCTCGACGACGATGCGCAGCTGGTGCTCGACTACTACCAGCGACTGGCGCGGGCCGCGGGCGACCTCGACCCGGGCACCGGGTCCGCCGCCGACCTCACCGCGGCGATGACCGCGCTGGACGACGCCGCGGCGGCCGTCGACGACCCCGCGGCCGGCACCGCCGTCGTGCAGGCCCAGGAGCGGCTGCAGGCCGCGCTGGAGCGGTCCTGCAGCGGGGACCCCACCACCTCGGCGACGGCGAGCGCCCCCTCGGGCTCGCCGTCCGCCGCCCCCACCAGGACGCGGGCACCGGCCGCGACGACGGGCGTCACGGCCGGCGCCTGAGCGCGCCGGGGTTCAGCGGCCCTGGTTGGCGACCGCGGCCGCCGCGGTGGCCGCGGCCTCGGGGTCGAGGTACTCCCCGCCCCGCACGAGCGGCTGCAGGTCGGCGTCCAGGCGGTACAGCAGCGGGATGCCGGTGGGGATGTTCAGCCCGGCGATGTCGGTGTCGGAGATGCCGTCCAGCTGCTTGACCAGGGCGCGCAGTGAGTTGCCGTGCGCGGCGAGCAGGACGACCTTCCCGGCCCGCAGGTCGGGGACGACCGCTTCCTGCCAGTACGGCAGCATGCGCTGCACGACGTCCGCCAGGCACTCGGTGCGGGGCATGTCCCCGCCCAGCGCCGCGTAGCGGGGGTCGCCGTCCTGGGAGAACTCCGAGCCCAGCTCGATCTCCGGCGGCGGGACGTCGAAGGAGCGCCGCCACGTCATGAACTGCTCCTCGCCGAACTCGGCGAGGGTCTGCTTCTTGTCCTTGCCCTGGAGGGCGCCGTAGTGGCGCTCGTTGAGCCGCCAGGACCGGCGCACGTCGATCCAGTGGCGGTCGGCCGCGTCCAGCGCCAGGTGGGCGGTGGTGATGGCGCGACGCAGCAGCGAGGTGTGCACCACGTCGGGCAGCACGCCGGACTCCACGAGCAGCCGGCCGCCGCGGGCGGCCTCGGCGCGCCCCTTCTCGGACAGCGGCACGTCCACCCAGCCGGTGAACAGGTTCCTGGCGTTCCACTCGCTCTCGCCGTGCCGCAACAGGACGAGGGTGTGCGCCGCTTCGCTCATGGCCGCAACCCTACCGAGCACGTGCGCGCCGGCCCCACCCAGCACGCGCGCCCGCCCGGCGCGGGCCCTCAGGGCCGCGCTGCGCGCGCCCGCCGGTACACCTCCAGCGTCGCCTCGGCGGTGCGGTCCCACCCGAAGCCCCGTGCCCGCTGCGCCGCGCGGGTCCCCAGCGCGGCGCGCCGGGCGGGGTCGTCCAGCAGTGCGCCCAGCGCCCGCGCCCACGCGGCCGCGTCGTGCGAACCCACCAGGACGCCGGACTCCCCGTCGGCCACGGCGGTGCGCAGGCCCCCCACCGCCGCCGCCGCCACGGGCGTCGCGCAGGCCTGCGCCTCCAGCGCCACCAGCCCGAACGACTCGTTGTGCGAGGGCACCGCGACGACGTCGGCGGCCCGGTAGTGCTCGGCGAGCAGGTCGCGAGGCACCGGCGGGTGCACCTGGACCACGTCCTCCAGCCCGCGCGCACGCACCAGGTCCGTGAGCGCGTGCGGGTGCGCGGTGCCCGAGCCGCTGGGGCCGCCGAGCACGAGCACGCGCAGCCGCGAGCGCCGTTCGGGCCGCTCGCGCAGCAGCAGGGCCGCCGCCTCCACGAGCACGTCGGGGGCCTTCAGCGCTTGCAGCCGCCCCACGAACAGCAGCACCTCGGCGTCCGGCGGCAGGCCCATGCGGGCCCGTGCCGCCGCGCGCCCGTCGCCGGGGGTGAAGGTCGCCAGGTCCACACCGGGGGGCACGACCGCCACCCGCGCGGGGTCGGCGCCGTACAGCTGCACCAGCTCGTCCCGCTCGGCCGTGGTGTTGGCGACCAGCCGGGCGGCGGCCGCAACGACCTGCTCCTCGCCGATGACGCGGCCCGACGGCTCCGGCGCGTCCCCCTCGGCGAGGTGGGCGTTCTTGACCTTCGCCATCGTGTGCATGGAGTGCACCAGCGGCACGTCCCACCGGTCCGCGGCCAGCCAGCCCACCTGCCCGGACAGCCAGTAGTGCGAGTGCACGACGTCGTAGTGGCCCTCGGTGTGCCGTGCGCCGGTGTGCAGCATGCCGGCGGTGAACGCGCACAGCTGGCCGGGCAGGTCCTCCTTTCGCAGCCCCTCGTAGGGCCCCGCGGCCACGTGCCGCACGGTGACGCCGTCGGCGGCGCGCACGGTGGGCGGCTGCTCGGAGGAGGTGCGGCGGGTGAACACCTCCACCTCGACGCCGCGCAGCGCCAGCTGGCGGGCCAGTTCCAGGACGTAGACGTTCATGCCGCCCGCGTCGCCGGTGCCGGGCTGCTCCAGCGGTGAGGTGTGGACCGAGACCATCGCCACCCGGGACACCCCTGCCGCGTCCCCCGAGGCACCCACCGCCGCACCCACCGTTCGCCCTCGCCCGCTCTCGCTGGTCCCACCGGTCGTCGCCGGTCCCGCTCCGTCCGCACCGCGTGCCGGTGGCCGCCGCCGAGGTGGCTACCGTCGGACGGTGCCCACCTCGAGCGGCGGCCGCGCCGGCGCGCGGTCCGGCGAGCAGTCTGCCCGGCGTCCCGTGGGGACCGTCACCCGCGGCACCACCGGGCCGGACCGGCTGCGCCGCGTGGAGCGCTGGCTGGCCGGCACTCAGGCCCGCCGGCTGGGGGCGGCCGCCGATCCCCTGGTCGTCGACCTGGGCTACGGCGCGCGCCCGGTGACGGTGACGGACCTGCAGCGCTGGCTGCGGCGGGTGCGCCCGGACGTGCGGGTGGTGGGGCTGGAGGTGTCGCCGGAGCGGGTGGCCGCGGCTCGCGCGGCGCTGGCCGGGGTGCCCGGTGCGCCGGAGTTCGCCGTGGGCGGTTTCGAGCTGGCCGTGCCCGGGGGCGGGGACCCGGTGCTGGTGCGGGCCTTCAACGTGCTGCGCCAGTACGACGAGGGCGACGTGGCGGCCGCGTGGGAGCTGCTGCGCTCGCGCCTGGCGCCCGGCGGGCTGGCCGTGGAGGGCACCTGCGACGAGCTGGGGCGGCGCAGCGCGTGGGTGGCTCTGGAGGCGGTGGGGCCGGTGTCGCTGACGGTCTCGCTGCGCCTGGGGGGGCTGGTGCAGCCCTCGGCCGTCGCGGAGCGGCTGCCCAAGGCCCTGATCCACCGCAACGTGCCCGGGGAGGGCGTGCACGACCTGCTGCGCGCCGCGGACGACGCGTGGGCGCGCGCGGCGCCGGAGGGCACCTTCGGCGCGCGGCAGCGCTGGCTGGCGACCTGCCGGGCGCTGTGCCGGGACTGGCCGGTGCTGGACGGCCCGGCGCGCTGGCGCCTCGGCGAGCTCACGGTGGCGTGGGAGGCGGTGGCGCCGCGCACGCGGGGCGCGGTGGGGCATGATCCTGCGCACAGCCCAGGCCCCCGGAGGTGACCGTGAGCCGACCCGCGCCGGGCGGCGCCCGCCCGACGATCCGCGACATCGCGCGGGTGGCGGGAGTGTCCAAGGCGTCGGTGTCCTACGCCCTCAACGACCTGCCGGGGGTGTCCGCGGCCACCCGCGAGCGGGTGCTGCTGGCCGCGCGGGAGCTGGGCTGGCGGCCCAGCGCGGCGGCCCGCTCCCTCTCGCACGCCCGCGCGCACGCCGTGGGGCTGGCGGTGGCGCGCGACGTGGAACTGCTGGGCGAGGAGCCCTACTACATGCGCCTGGTGGCCGGCATGGAGGGCGTGCTGGCCACGGAGTCGGTCTCGCTGCTGATGACGGTGGTGCCGGACGCGGCGACCGCGGTGGACGTGCTGCGCCGCTGGTGGGCGGAGCGTCGTGTGGACGGCGTGGTGCTCACGGACCTGCTGGTGGACGACCCCCGCCTGGCGCTGGTCGCCGAGCTGGGGGTGCCCGCCGTGGTGCGCGGCGGCGCCGACGAGGCGCTGCCCGGTGGCGCAGGGGTGCCGACCGTGGCGGTGTCGGTGGAGGAGGAGCGCGAGCCGTTCGCCGAGGTGGTCGAGCACCTGCTCGAGCGCGGCCACCGGCAGCTGGCGCGCGTCAGCGGCCCCTCGCAGTTCCAGCACACCCGCCGCCGCGACCGCGCGTGGCGGGAGGTGACGACCGCGGCGCTGGGTGCCGAGCAGGAGGTCGTGGTCGCCGACTACAGCGCGCGGGGGGGCCTGGAGGCCACCCGGGCGCTGCTGGCGCGCGCGCAGCCGCCCACGGCGGTGCTGTACGACAACGACGTCATGGCCGCCACGGTGGTCGCCGAGCGGCGCCTGCTGGGCGTTCGGGTGCCGCAGGACCTGGCGGTGGTGGCCGGGGAGGACTCGATCCTGTGCCGGCTGGCGGACCCGTCGATCACCGCGCTGCGGCGGGACGTGGTGGCCGACGGGGCCGCCAGCGCCCGGCTGCTGCTGGACCTGCTGGCGGGCCGGTCGCCGCGGCCGCTGCTGCTCGCCCCGCGCGAGCTGGTGCTGCGGGGAAGCTCGGGGACCGGCCTCACACCTCCAGCAGGAGCGTCACCGGCCCGTCGTTGACGAGCTCGACGGCCATGTCGGCGCCGAAGCGGCCCGTGGCCACGCTGACGCCCAGGGCGCGCAGCCCGGTGGCCACGGCCTCGACGAGGGGTTCGGCGACGGGTCCCGGGGCCGCTGCGGCCCAGCTGGGGCGCCGGCCCCCGCGCGTGTCGCCGTAGAGGGTGAACTGGCTGACGAGCAGGACGCCGGCACCGGCGTCGAGCACGGAGCGTTCCCCGCGCAGCACGCGCAGGTGGGCGAGCTTGCGGGCGGCGCGCTCGGCCTGCTCGGGGCCGTCGCCGTGGGTGACGCCCAGCAGGACGAGCAGGCCCGGCGCGTCCAGGGCACCGACCTCCTCGCCGGCGACGCTGACCCGGGCCCGGCTGACGCGCTGCACGACCGCTCTCACCGGTCCAGCCTCGCGCACCGCCACCCGGGTGAACGGACGGGGTGCGCGGGGTGAACCCGGCGCCTCGTCACGGTTGCGAGTCTACGATCGGGCGGTGCTCGACGTCCCCGTGGTGATCCCGCTGACCCTGCTGGCGCTGGGCGTCGGCGTGCTGGGCTGCCTGGTGCGCCCGCGCTGGGACGTGGCGGTGCTGACGGGGCTGCTGAGCGCGGTGTGGACGCGCGTCAACAACCCGGTGGAGGGGCGCGTCCTGCACACCTGGACCGAGGGCCGCGGCTTCACCGAGGCCGACGTCCTGTCCGTGCTCGCACTGCTGGTCGTGGCGTCGGCGCTGCTGCGCTGCGCGGTGCGGGCCGTGCGGCGCTCCACCGGTGGGCGCGGGCGCCCGGGGGCACCCGCCGGGACCCGCCCGGCCCCCTGGACGCCGGGGGCTCACCAGGGGCCGTAGGGCCCCTGCCGGCCGTCGTCGCGGCGCGGGCCGCGCCGGCCGCCGAACTGCCGCACGGCCGGGCGCACGTCGGCCATGTACACGGCGGCGGCGACCACCGCGACGATGCCCAGCAGACCGGGCAGCCCCGCCGCGGAGATGGGTGGCAGGGACACGAACGCGATGGCCGCGGCGACCGCGAGGACCGCGCCCCAGAAGGTCTTGGTGCGCTTGCCCGCCGCCGTGAAGGCGCCCGCCGGCCGGCGCAGGGCGTCGACCAGGGCCCACGCCGTGAAGGCGAACGCCGCGAAGGCGATCACGAGGAGCACGCCGTACTGGACGGTGCCGACGAGGGAGGTCACACCCCGATCCTACGGTCGAGGGCCCTGCGCGGTTCCCCCTCCGCGACCGGCTCAGGCGTTCGCGCCGAGCAGTTCACCCAGGCGGCGGTAGCCGTCCCGCTCGGCCCGCCGGACGCGGTCGGCCGCGGCGGCGGCGGCGCGCCGGTCCCAGGAGTCGTCCTCGAGCGCGTCGTGGGCGTCGCGCAGGACGATCAGGTCGCGGCGCAGCGCCGCGGCGTCCCCGGCGGCGGCCGAGCGCGCGACGTCGCGCAGGGCGCGCTCGAGGTGCGGGCGGGCGTGGCGGTTGCGCACGGCCACGGCGGCGAGCACGCCGACGGCGACCCCCAGGAGGGTGTCCAGGGCGCGGTCGCCGAGGAGGCGGTCCAGCGGGACGGCGCCCGCGCCCAGCCGCGTCAGCAGCAGCGAGAGGGCCGTGATGGGCACGGTGCCGAGGGCGAGGTTGCGCGGCATGAGCAGCTCGACGAGGAACATGCAGGCGACGGTCGCCGCCCACAGCGGCACGCCACCGCCGGCGACCGGAACGAGCAGCGCGGCGAGCACCAGCCCGGCGAGGGTGCCCAGGGCGCGCTGGACCGCGCGCCGGGTGGTGACCCCCAGCGAGGGCGCCTGCAGCGCGGCCGCCGCGGCGACCGCGGCCCAGTAGGTGTGCCCCAGCCCGGCCGCGGCGGCCAGCACGGCGCTGAGGGCGCAGGCCAGGCCCACCCGCAGGGCGGGTGCGTGCAGGACGGAGGCGGGCCGCAGCGCGGCCGCGACGGCGCGCGACCGCCCTCCGGCGGGCAGGCCGTGGCCGAGCACCTCGGCCCGCGCCCCCGGACGGGCGGGGACCGGCGGCAGGGGCGCGCGCCCGCGCAGGGCGGCCACCGCGACCCGGGCGGCGTCGACGTCGGCGGCCAGGACCCGGGCGCGGGGCGCCGGGACGGGACCGGCCGCCGTCCCGGGACCCGCGGCGGCGTGCAGGAGGCGCTCGGCGTGCGCAAGCCAGCGCGCGGGGCTGGCCGGGTCGCCGGCCGCGCGGTCGGCACCGGGGGCGAGGACGTCCCAGGCGCGGTGCACGGCGAGGGCGGCCGGGCCGTGCGCGGCGGGCTCGCGCACGGCGGTGATCACGGCACCCAGGGCGCGGGCCACGGCGTCGCGCTCGGGGCCGTCGGGCCGACGCAGCCCGGGCGCGGCCGAGACGGCCACCGCGAAGGCGGCCGAGGCGAGGGCGACCAGGACGACGGCTGGCAGGTCGGCGGCCGTCACGGGGGTGTGGGCCAGGGTGCCGGCGGCGAAGACGGGCATCAGCCCGCCGGGGGGCCCGGTGCGCACGGCGTCGCTGAGCAGCTTGGCCAGCAGCGCCACCACGGCGACGACGAGCGCGGGCACGACCTCCCCGGCCCAGCCGTCGACCGGCAGGGCGCGCGCGGCGATCCCGGCGAGGGCGCCGGCGAGCACGGCCGCGGCCATGACGACGCCGGCGGCGGCCTGGGTGCGCCGTCGCGGGGCGTACGCCTCGGTGCGCCCGTACAGCCCCGCCACGGCACCGAAGGTCGCCGGCGCGGCCAGCAGCGCGCCGCCGGCGGCCAGCACGACGCCCAGCGGCACCGCGGTCCACACCGCGGCGGCGCAGGCGTCCCCCCACGGGACGGGACCGGGCGCCACGCGCCGCCAGCCGCGTGCGGAGCGGGCGAGGTGGGCGGCGAGCACGGCATGACCTTAGCGGGTGTTTCACCCGTGAAGCACTTTCCGGCAGCGGCTACCCTCCACGAGTGCACGACCCCGCCACCGACGTCCCCGCCGACCCCGTCGACCGCGCCCGCGCGGAGTGGGCCGCGGTCCACCCCGGGCTGGACACGAGCCCCATCGCCGTCAGCGGCCGACTGCGCCTGGTGGCCGCCGCCGTGGACCGCCTCGCCGAAGAGGTGGTGCGCGAGGAGGAGCTGACCCGGGCGGAGTTCGACGTGCTGTGCGCCCTGCGACGCAGCCGCAGGGCGCTGACACCGACGGGGGTCAGCGCCGCCACCCTGGCCTCGGGCGCGGCCACCACCAAGCGGCTGGAGCACCTCACGGCCCGCGGACTGCTGGCGCGCACGCCGGACCCCCGCGACGGCCGCGTCAGCCGCCTGGCCCTCACCCCCGAGGGCACCGCCCTCGTCGACCGCGTCCTGCCGCGGGTGCTGGCGGCCGAGGGGCGCGCCACCGCGGCCCTCGGCGCGGACGCGCGAGCGGCCCTGGCGGACCACCTGCGCACGCTGCTCGGCGCGCTCGGCTGACACCGCCGCGCGAGGGGGTCGGGGAGTTCGGGGGCGCAGCCTCAGCGCGCGCGGGGCAGCGCGTCCTCCACGGTGGCGACCCCGTCGCGGTAGCGGCGGGTGATCTCGTCGGTGCAGGCGTCCATGGCCTCCTGGACGCGGTGGCGGTCGGCCGACAGCTCCCGCTCCAGCTCCAGCAGTCGCTCGCGGGCGGCGGCGAGCTGCTCGTCGTCCATGGCGGCCAGGTCCGACAGGCGCGGGTCGGCCACGGCGGCCTCGGCCCGGCGACGGTGCTCGCCGACGCGGCTGGGCTGCACGGTGCTGTGCCGGCCCATGCCGTGGTCGGTGCGGCGCGGGTCGGCCAGCACGTCGGTGAGCCGGGCCACCAGCTCGGCGTCGGTGCGGGCCGAGGAGACGTCCGTGCCGCCGTCGGCGCCGGAGCGCTGCTGCAGCTCGGCGCCCAGCAGGTCCAGCCGGCCCTGCAGCAGGCGGCGGGCGTAGGAGAGGTCGGCCTCCTCCTGCTCGGCGAGGGCGCGCCGCTCGCGCAGCTCGGCCAGCTCGATGGTGCCCAGGTCGGCGGTGAACCCGGGTGCGAGCACCCGGTCGAGCGCCCGCCGTCCGCCCCGCTGGTACCCGCTGACGTGCTCCTCGCTCATGCCGGCCTCCGCTCCCCGATCCATCTCATCGCGCTGGGCGATCGGCGCGCGACTCTGCGTGCGCACCCCTGAGGATAGGCCCCGCACCACCGTCAAGGGGCGACGACGACCTCCTGCGCGGCGGCCAGCCGGCGCGGCTGCTCGGCCGCGCCCGCTCCGGAGGCCGAGCCCGCCACGGCGAACAGCGGCGCGTCCACGGGGACCGAGCGCTTGAGCACGGCCAGCGCCACCGGCCCCAGCTCGTGGTGGCGCGCGGCGGTGGTCACGCGCCCCACCGCCCGGCCGGGCGCCTCGGCGAGCACGACGTCGTCGCCGTGGGCGGGCAGGTCGTGCGAGGAGCCGTCCAGGTGCAGCAGGGCCAGCCGACGCGGCGGACGGCCGAGGTTGTGCACCTTGGCGACGGTCTCCTGCCCCCGGTAGCAGCCCTTGTGCAGGTGCACCGCGGTGCGCAGCCAGTCCAGCTCGTGCGGGATGGAGCGCTCGTCGGTCTCCAGGCCCAACCGCGGCCGCCACGCCTCCACGCGCAGCGCCTCGCTCGCCCAGGTGCCCGCCGGGCGGCGCCCCGCCACCCGTGCGGCCAGCTCGGCGCGCGGCACGAGCACCTCGCGCCACGGCCGCTCGGTGCCGGGGTGCAGGGGCGTGGGCACGGCCGCGTAGCTGGCGGTGTCGGCGCTGCCGCCCTCGTTCGCGGGCACCGGACCGGGCCACGGGTCCACCCAGACGGGCCCGGCGCCGTCACCGGGCTCGCGGCTGGGCTCGCCCAGCACCGCCCACTCCCCCGTGACGTCCTCCACCTCCACGCGCAGCGCGAAGCGCATCTTCCGCAGCCAGGCGACCAGCGGCTCGCGCTCACCGGGCTCGACGGTGATCCAGGCGGCCTCGCCGTCGTCGAGCAGGTGCAGGTCGTGCTCGATGCGGCCGGTGGGGCTCAGCACCAGGCTCTCGGTGCTGGTGCCGGGCGCCAGGCCGTTCAGGGCCTGGCTCGTGGTGCTGTGCAGCCAGCTGAGCCGGTCGGGGCCGGACACGCGCACGACACCGCGGTGCGAGAGGTCCACGACGGCCTCGCCGCGCAGGAGGGCGCGCTGCTCGGCCACCGGGTCGCCGTAGTGCCAGGCGACTCCGGCGTCGGGGCCCTCGGCCGCCACGGCCCCGGGCAGGCCGAGCAGGGGTGAGCGCCACGACGGGGCGGGTGCGGTGTGCTCGGGGGTCTCGGTGCTCACTGCGCCTCCGTGGGGTCGGTGGTGCGGTCGGCGGAGCAGGCGGCGCAGCGCCCGCGCAGCGCCAGGTGCGTCACGTCCGCGGTGAAGCCGGTGCGGCGGTGCAGGTCGGCCGCCAACTCGGCGGCCGCGTCGGCGGGCGCCTCGGCGACGCCGCCGCAGCCGTCGCAGACGAGGTGCAGGTGGCCGCCGTGCTCGACGGGCCGGAAGGAGTCCGCGCGCCGCTCCAGCGGCGTGCGGGCCACCAGGCCCACCTCCTCCAGCAGCGCGAGGGCGCGGTACACGGTGGAGGAGTCCACGGCGCCGGCGCCGGGGTCGGTGCGCAGCTCGGCCAGGACGTCCTCGGGCGTGGCGTGGCCCAGCCGGCGCACGGCGGCCAGGACGCGCTCGCGCTGGGGCGTCAGGCGCAGTCCACGCGCGTGCAGCACCTCGCCCAGGGCGCTGGACGGAGCGGTCGTCAGGACACCCGCTTGAGCCGGGCCGAGGCGTAGCTGCGCATCGGGTGGCCCTCGAGCGCGACGTCCAGCGCCCACAGCAGGTCACCCTCCACCAGCCCGTACACGCGCGTGGCGGCGGTGTACTCGTGCGCGGTGGTGGTGCGCGCGACGACGTCGGTGGACAGGTCGATGCGCGGACCGGTGGCCGTGCCGACGAGGACCTCGACGACCCCGGTCGGGTGCGCCAGCAGCACCTCCAGCGACACGGGGCGCGGACCGTCGGCGGGTGCGGGGGCCGCCGGGTCCAGCGGCTGCGGGCGCCAGTAGCCGGTCTCGACGTCGAGGGGGTCGGTGGTGTTCCCCTCCTCGTCCAGCGCCCACGTGGTGGAGGTGTAGCTCAGGAAGTCGCGGCCGTCGTGGCCGAACTCCACGACCTGCCCGAAGCGGGTGTCGGCACCGCGGGCGGGGTGACCGAGCACGCCGGCGCCCTCCCAGCGGCCCAGCAGCCAGGACAGCGGCACCAGGGGCAGCGGGGTGTCGGTGCGCAGGGGGACGGGAGCGCCGGCCACGGGTCAGCGCTGTCCCTTGTAGAGGCGGTACACCACGAAGCCGGCGAACCACGCGATCACGATGCTGACCACGATCAGCAGGACGAGGAAGAACACTTCGAGCGCGTGCACGCGGTGAGCCTAACCCGCGAGCGCCGCCCCGCGGCCCCGGACGTGGGCGGCCTCACGCCTGCGCGGCGCGGCTCACAGCAGCAGCAGGCGCCCGACGAGGTAGGCGCCGCCCCCGGCGAGGGCGACCGGCGCGGCGGCCACCGCGAACGCCGCCGGGAGCCCGCCGGCGGTGGGCAGGCGGGCGGAGAGGGCCCGCCAGGCCGCGACCACCAGCCCCGCCCCCGCGCCGGCGACGACGCCCGCCACGGCCCAGCGGGCGGGCGGGACGATCCCGGCGCCGTGCAGCGCGACCGTCGCCGAGCCGGCCAGCCAGCCCGCGAGGACCCCCGCCCCCACGGCGAGGGGCCCGGCCACGCGCAGCGGCCAGCTGGTGGCGCACACCGCGGTGGCTGCGACCACCGCGGACAGCACGACGGGTGCGAGCGGGGCGCCGGCGTAGGTGGTGGGCACGGCGACCCAGCAGGCGGCCAGGACGGTGAGCGCCTGGCCGGTGACGGTGCCGCTGACGGACTCCACCAGCCGCGGACGGCCGTCGCGGCGGGCCAGCTGGTGCACGAAGGCGGCCAGCAGCGCCAGCGCCGCCACGGCGGGCAGCCCGGCGAGCGGGCCCGCGCCCAGCGCGTCCCGCCCCGCCAGCACCACCGCGGCACCCGCGGCGACGGCCCCCAGGCCGGCGAGCGCGACGATCGCGGTGGTGCCGCGCGGGGAGGGCAGGGCCAGCAGGGCGGGCCAGCCGGCCGCCACCAGCAGCGCCACCAGCGCCGCGGCGAGGGCGAGCACGACCGGCCCGGCGAAGGCGGCCAGCGCGACGAGGGCGGCCAGGGCCGCGGTGGTCGTAGCCGTCGCGGAGGGAGTCACGTCGCGATCCTCCCGCACGCGCCACCGGGGCGGCCGCGCGGCGCGGACGGGGGCGGGGGTGGTCGGCCGTTAAACTGACCGCTCGGCGGGGCGCCCGGAGCGGCCCGATCGCACGGACGGAGGGCGAGACACGCAGGTGGCCCAGATCCTCGTGCTGACCAACGCGCTGACCCCGTCGACCGACGTGCTGCCGGCCCTCGGGCTGCTGCCCCACAGCGTGCGCGTCCTGCCCGCCGAGGCCTCGGTGCTGGTGGACGGCCCCCCCGCGGACGCGGTCCTGGTCGACGGCCGCCGGGAGCTGGCCGCCGCCCGCTCGCTGTGCCGGCTGCTGCGCACCACCGGGCTGTCGCAGCCGCTGCTGCTGGTGCTGACCGAGGGCGGGATGGCCGCGGTGGCCGCGGACTGGGGCGCCGACGACGTGCTGCTGGACACCTGCGGGCCGGCGGAGCTGGACGCGCGCCTGCGCCTGGCGGCGGGGCGCGGGCGCCGCGCGGTGGAGGACGCGCCCGGGGCGGACCCCGGCGAGATCCGCGCCGGGGACGTCGTCATCGACGAGAACGCCTACTCCGCGCGGGTGCGCGGGCGGCAGCTGGACCTGACCTACAAGGAGTTCGAGCTGCTGAAGCACCTGGCGCAGCACCCCGGCCGGGTGTTCACGCGCGCCCAGCTCCTGCAGGAGGTGTGGGGGTACGACTACTTCGGCGGCACCCGCACCGTGGACGTCCACGTCCGGCGGTTGCGGGCCAAGCTGGGCGCGGAGCACGAGGGCGCCATCGGGACGGTCCGCAACGTGGGGTACCGGTTCGTGACGAGCGGCCGCGAGGTCGAGGGGGCGCTGGACGGGGACCCGGGCGCCGGGGACCCGCAGGACGCCGACGGGGCGGCGGACGCCGGGGGTCCCGACGGGCGGCCCGCCGGCGTCGAGGTGCCGCGGCCGCTGCGCGCCGGACCGCTCGAGCGGTGAGCGCGGTGGGCACCTCGGTCGAGCGGGGTGCGCTGGCGCCCGCGGCGCGCGAGGAGGTGGAGCGGCTGGCCGCCGCGGTCTCCGCGGCGGACGGCGCGGACGCCCTGAGCGAGGACGCCCTGCTGCGCCTGCGCACGGGCGCCGACGGGGTGCGCCACGTCCTGCTGCGCGAGGGGGCCGGCGCCGCGGGCTACGCCCAGTTGGCCGACGCCGGGGTGGAGCTGGCGGGTGAGCTGCTGGTGCACCCGGGTGCGCGCGGGAGGGGCCACGGGCGGGCGCTGCTGCGCCGGGTGGAGGAGCTGGCCGGCGGGCGCCGGGTGCTGCTGTGGTCGCACGGCGACGTGCCCGCCGCGGCCGCGCTGGCGGCGGGTGCCGGCTGGGTGCGCACCCGCGAGCTGCTGCGCCTGCACCGCTCGAGCGCGGGCCTGGCGGACCTGGACGAGCCCGCGCTGCCGGCGGGCGTGGTGGTGCGCCCGTTCGCACCGGGCGCCGACGAGGAGGCGTGGGTGGCCGTGAACTCCGCCGCGTTCGCCGGCCACCCCGAGCAGGGCCGCTGGACGGTGGCCGACCTGCGGCTGCGCGAGGCGGAGCCGTGGTTCGACCCGTCGGTGCTCCTGGTGGCGCAGGGCGGTGAGGGGCTGCTAGGGTTCTGCTGGATGAAGGTGCAGGCGCACGCCTCGGAGCTGTACGTGCTGGGCGTGCACCCGGCAGCGGCCGGGCGGGGGCTGGGCCGGGCGCTGCTGGTGCGCGGGCTGCGCGCGGTGGCGGGCCCGGGGGCGCCCGCGGAGGTGGAGCTGTACGTGGACGGCGACAACGTCCCCGCCGTGCGGCTGTACGAGGGCCTGGGCTTCACCCGCGCCGCCGTGGACGTCCAGTACGCGAGCGCGCCGGCGCGCTGACCGCCCGCTCCGCGGCCCGTCCACCGGCCGTCCACCGGCGCGTCGACCGTGCGTCACCACCCGTGCGCGCAGCCGTCCCGCGCGGCGGGCGGAGTGCGTCGCGGTGGCAGGATGGGGCCCATGACGGCGACGACCCGGGCCGGTTCTGCCGCCCCGCTCCCTGCGATCCCCCGCACCGACGAACCGGTGGAGCTCCCCCAGGACCGCTTCGCCGACCGCGAGATCTCCTGGCTGGCGTTCAACGAGCGGGTGCTGGAGATGGCGGAGGACCCGCGGACCCACCTGCTGGAGCGGGCCCGGTTCCTGTCGATCTTCGCCAACAACCTCGACGAGTTCTTCATGGTCCGGGTGGCGGGGCTGAAGCGCCGCATCGCCACCGGCCTGGCCGTCACCGCCGCCAGCGGCCTGGAGCCGCGGGAGGTGCTGGACGCGATCTCCGTGCGCGCCCACGAGCTGACCGAGCGGCACGCGAACGCCTTCCTGCAGGGCGTGCGCCCGGCGCTGGCCGAGGCCGGCATCACGATCGTGCACTGGGACGCCCTGTCCGCCAACGAGCAGGTGCGCCTGCACGGCTTCTTCCGCGACCAGGTGTTCCCGGTGCTGACGCCGCTGGCGGTGGACCCGGCGCACCCGTTCCCGTACATCTCGGGGCTGTCGCTGAACCTGGCGGTGGTGGTGCGCAACCCCACCACCGACAAGGAGCACTTCGCGCGGGTGAAGGTGCCGCCGCTGCTGCCGCGCTTCGTGGCGGTGGACCAGGCGGACGGCGAGGACGCGCGCTCGGCGCGGTTCGTCCCGCTGGAGGACGTCATCTCCGTGCACCTGGACCAGCTGTTCCCGGGGATGGAGGTGGTGCAGCACCACACGTTCCGCGTCACCCGCAACGAGGACCTCGAGGTCGAGGAGGACGACGCGGAGAACCTGCTGCAGGCGCTCGAGAAGGAGCTGCTGCGCCGCCGGTTCGGCCCGCCGGTGCGCCTGGAGGTCGCCTCGGACATCGACCCCACGGTGCGCGACCTGCTGGTGCGCGAGCTGGGCGTGTCGGAGCAGGAGGTGTACGAGCTGCCCGAGCCGCTGGACCTGCGCGGGCTGGGGGACATCGCCGACATCGAGCGCCCGGAGCTGAAGTACCCGAAGTTCGTCGCACGCACCCACCGGGACCTGACGGACGGCGCGGAGACCGCCAAGCCCTCCGACGTGTTCGGCGCGATCCGCAACCGCGACGTGCTGCTGCACCACCCGTACGACTCGTTCTCCACGAGCGTGCAGGCGTTCCTGGAGCAGGCGGCGGCCGACCCGCGGGTCCTGGCCATCAAGCAGACGCTGTACCGCACCTCGGGCGACTCCCCCATCGTCGACGCGCTCATCGACGCCGCGGAGGCCGGCAAGCAGGTCCTGGCGCTGGTGGAGATCAAGGCGCGCTTCGACGAGCAGGCGAACATCTCCTGGGCGCGCAAGCTGGAGCAGGCCGGGGTGCACGTCGTGTACGGCCTGGTGGGCCTGAAGACGCACGCGAAGCTGAGCCTGGTGGTGCGCCAGGAACCCGGCGGCCTGCGCCGCTACTGCCACGTGGGCACGGGCAACTACAACCCCAAGACGGCGCGCCTGTACGAGGACCTGGGCCTGCTGACCGACGACCCGCAGGTCGGCGAGGACCTCACCCGGCTGTTCAACCAGCTGTCGGGGTACGCGCCGAAGACCGCCTACAAGCGGCTGCTGGTGGCACCGCGCTCGCTGCGCACCGGGCTGGTGGACCGGGTGGACCGGGAGATCGACAACCACCGCCAGGGCCTGCCGTCCGGCGTGCGGATCAAGGTGAACTCCATCGTCGACGAGGCCCTCATCGACTCGCTGTACCGCGCCTCGCAGGCGGGGGTGCCGGTGGACGTGGTGGTGCGCGGCATCTGCGCGCTGAAGCCGGGGGTGCCGGGCCTGAGCGAGAACATCCGGGTGCGCAGCATCCTGGGCCGCTTCCTGGAGCACAGCCGCATCTTCTGGTTCGCCTCCGGCGGCGACCCGGTGGTGATGATCGGCAGCGCGGACATGATGCACCGCAACCTGGACCGGCGGGTGGAGGCGGTGGTGCGGCTGACCGACCCGCGGCACGTGCGCGAGGTCTCGGCGCTGCTGGACGAGTGCATGGACGACGGCACGGCCTCGTGGCACCTGGACGCCGAGGGCGAGTGGACGCGCCACCACCTGGACGCCGACGGCCGCCCGCTGAGGGACCTGCAGGAGCACATCATCGCGACCCGCCCCGGGCGCCGGCCGTCCCCGCGGCGCCGGTGACCCCGCCCGCCGCCGGGACCACCGCACCGGCCGTCGTGGAGGCGGCGGGGTGCGTGGTGGTGCGCCGCTCCCGCGGCGGGCAGCCGCAGGTGCTGCTGGTGCACCGCCCCGCCACGGCCCGCCACGGCCGGGACTGGTCCTGGCCCAAGGGGAAGCTGGAGGAGGGCGAGCCGCACCCGGTCGCGGCCGTGCGCGAGACGCTGGAGGAGACCGGCTGCCGGGTGCGCCTGGCGCGGCCGCTGCCGCACCTGCGGTACCGGACCGCGGACGGCCGCCGCAAGCGGGTGCGGTACTGGCTGGCGTTCACCGCTCCCGGCGAGACGGCGCACACGCCCTCGCCGGACGAGGTGGACGAGGTCCGCTGGTGCAGCGGCGAGGAGGCCCGCGAGCTGCTGACGTACCCGCACGACGTGCGGGTGCTGGACGCCGCGCTGGCCGCGGCCCGGGTGCGCACGTGGCCGCTGGTGGTGCTGCGGCACGCCAAGGCCGTGTCGCGCGACCGCTGGGACGGCGGGCGTGACGCCGACCGGCCGCTGCTGGACCGCGGGCACGAGCAGGCGCACGCGCTGGCGCCGCTGCTGGGCTGCTTCGACGTGCGCGACGCGGTGACGTCGCCGTGGGCGCGCTGCGTGCAGACGCTCCTGCCGGCCGCCGACGCGGCCTCGTGGCGGGTGCGCGGCGAGGAGGCGCTCAGCGAGGACGGCTTCGACGAGGACCCGGCCGGGACGGGCGCGGTCCTGGACGGGCTGCTGGCCGCCGGCCGCGGGGCGGTGCTGTGCTCGCACCGCCCGGTGCTGCCGGTGCTGCAGGAGCGGCTCGCGGGCCTGGCGCAGGACGCGGACGACCGGGCGCGGCTGCTGGGCAAGCTCGCCAAGGGCGAGTTCGCCGTGGCGCACGTGAGCGGCCGGGGCGCGGAGGCGCGCGTGGTGGCGGTGGAGCGGCACCAGCCGGTCGCCGGGCGCTGACCGGCCGCTGACCGCGCGGCGGGGCCGTACCGGCGCTCCGGCCACCCGGTAGGACCACGGGTGGCGCGACCGTGACACCCTGTGACACCCTTCACTCGTTCACCTGGCGGTCAGCGCCGCGTCCCGCGCCCGCCCCGAACCGGACCACTCCGGTTAACCCTGCGTTCACTGTCGCCGGGGTATCACGTCACCTCAACTGCTTACCGTCCTCGCACGTCAGACCCCGGCCGGCGCTGCCCCGCGCCTGCCCGTCGAGCGAAAGCGAGCCTCATCCGTGAACCGCAGGACCTTCCGCGCCGCCGTCCCGGCCGCCCTCGCCCTCACCCTGGGCCTCGTCGCGTGCAGCGGCGAGAACGAGCCGACCACCACGCCGGGCGGCGAGGGAGCGAGCGCCTCGGACCTCAGCGGCAGCATCGCCGGCGCCGGCGCCAGCACCCAGACCGCCGCCCAGCAGGCGTGGGCCGCCGAGTTCAACGCGACGAACCCCGACGTCACGGTGAACTACGACCCGGTCGGCTCCGGGGCGGGCCGCGAGCAGTTCCTCAACGGCGGCGTCCCGTTCGCCGGTTCCGACGCCTACCTCGACGAGGAGGAGCTGGCCGCCTCCGAGGAGCGCTGCGCCGGTGGCAACGCCATCGACCTGCCGGTCTACGTCTCCCCCATCGCCGTGGCCTACAACCTGCCCGGCGTGGACGGCCTGCAGCTGTCGCCCACCACCCTGGCGAACATCTTCAACGGCACCATCACCACCTGGAACGACCCGGCGATCGCCGCGGACAACCCCGGCGTGCAGCTGCCGGACACCCGCGTCAACCCGGTGCACCGCTCCGACGACTCGGGCACCACCGAGAACTTCACCGACTACCTGCACGCCACCGCTCCCGACGTGTGGACGGCCGAGCCCGACGGCGAGTGGCCGCTGCAGACCGGTGAGGCCGCCCAGGGCACCTCCGGCGTGGTCCAGGCCATCGGCGCCGGCGAGGGCTCCATCGGCTACGCCGACGAGAGCCAGGTCGCCGCCAGCGACCTGCAGTCCGCCGCGCTGAAGGTCGGCGAGAACTGGGTCGCCCCCAGCGCCGAGGCCGCCGCCACCGCGCTGGACTCCTCCAGCCGCGTCGAGGGCCGCCCCGAGGGCGACATCGCCATCGAGATCGACCGCACCACCACCGCGGACGGCGCCTACCCGCTGTTCATCGTGTCCTACGCGATCGCCTGCACCGCCTACGAGGACGCCACCCAGGGCGAGCTCGTGAAGGCCTACCTGACCTACGTCACCAGCGAGGAGGGCCAGCAGGCCGCGGCCGACAACGCCGGGTCCGCCCCCATCTCCGACACTCTGCGTGAGGACATCACGACCTCGCTCGACATGATCGGCGCCTGAGCCCGATCCTCGATCCGCACAGGGGCGGGTGGCCGACACGGCCGCCCGCCCCTTCCCGCAGCAGGCGCGGCCCGCACCGCGCACCGCCCCCGACCAGGAGGACCCCCGGGTGAGCACCCCGACCCAGCAGCCGACTCGAGACCCCGGACCGGACGGCAGAGGCACCATCGCCACCGGGACCACCCGCAAGGGCGACGCCGTCTTCAAGGGCACCTCCACGGGGGCGGGCGTCCTGATCCTGCTCGTCCTGGCGGGCGTCGCGGCCTTCCTCGTCGGGCAGTCCATCCCCGCCCTGACGGCCTCCCCGGAGGACCTGCCGGAGGGTGAGACCGTCACCGCCTACGTGTGGCCGCTGCTGTTCGGCACCGTCCTGGCCGCCGTCATCGCGCTGCTGGTGGCCACGCCGATCGCCGTGGGGATCGGACTGTTCATCTCCCACTTCGCGCCGCGCCGCGCCGCGCAGACCCTGGGGTACCTCGTCGACCTGCTGGCCGCCGTGCCCAGCATCGTCTACGGCATCTGGGGCGCCGTGGTCCTGTCCGCCTGGCTGGTCCCGATCTACCGGTGGCTGGAGCGCAACCTCGGCTTCCTGCCCTTCTTCGAGGGGCCCGCAGTGCCCTCGGGCCGCACCATGCTCACCGCCGGCCTCGTGCTGGCCGTGATGATCCTGCCGATCATCACCGCCCTCTCGCGCGACGTCTTCCTGCAGACCCCGCGGTTGCACGAGGAGGCCGCCCTCGCCCTGGGCGCCACCCGCTGGGAGATGATCCGGTACGCCGTCATCCCCTACGGCCGCTCCGGCGTGGTCAGCGCCGCGATGCTCGGCCTGGGCCGCGCGCTCGGCGAGACGATGGCGGTGGCGCTGGTGCTCTCCGGCGCCCGCATCATCACGTTCGACCTCATCGGCGCCGCGAACCCGCTGACGATCGCCGCGAACATCGCGCTGGCCTTCCCCGAGTCCTCGGGCCTGACCACCAACACCCTCATCGCCAGCGGCCTGGCCCTGTTCGTCATCACCTTCCTGGTGAACTTCGTCGCCCGCTGGATCGTCTCGCGCTCCGGAGCCAAGGCATGACCACCACGACCGGCAAGTCCCCCCGCGAGACGCTGGGGTCCATCGACCAGCCGCTGACGAAGGCCGGCCTGCCGAACTGGGCGCCGTGGGCGCTGCTCGCCGGCTCCATCGGCATCGCCGTGGCGGTGCTGCTGCCCGGCGGCACCTCGATCGCCGCCGTCGCCGTCCTGGCCGCGCTCGTGCACCTGGTGCTCACCGGCACCGTCTCGCACGCCAAGGAGGGGCCCCGCAAGGCCAAGGACCGCGTGGTCACCGCCCTGGTGACCATCGCCTTCCTGCTGGCGATGGTCCCGCTGGTCTCCGTCGTGTGGACGGTCGTGTCCAACGGCGCCGCCCGCTTCGACGCGCAGTTCTTCACGTGGTCGATGCAGGGCGTCATCGGCGAGGGCGGCGGGGCGCTGCACGCCATCTGGGGCACGATCATCGTCACCGCCGTCGCGACGCTGATCTCCGTGCCGGTCGGCCTGATGACGGCCGTCTACCTGGTGGAGTACGGCGGCAAGTCCCCCCTGGCGCGTGCCATCACGTTCCTCGTCGACGTCATGACGGGCATCCCGTCGATCGTCGCCGGCCTGTTCGTCGCGGCCCTGTTCGTGATCCTCGTGGGCCCGGGCACGAAGCTGGGCATCATGGGGTCCATCGCGCTGTCCGTGCTCATGATCCCCGTGGTGGTGCGATCCACCGAGGAGATGCTCAAGCTGGTCCCCAACGACCTGCGCGAGGCGGCCTACGCCCTGGGCGTGCCCAAGTGGCGCACGATCATCAAGGTCGTGCTGCGCACCAGCGTCTCCGGCATCGCCACCGGCATCACCCTGGCCGTGGCCCGCGTGGCCGGCGAGACCGCCCCGCTGCTGGTGACGGTGGGCACGACGGTGGCGACGAACTTCAACCCGTTCGAGGGCCGCATGGCGACCCTGCCGGTGTACGCGTACTACAGCTACACCCAGCCCGGCGTCCCCCCGCAGCCGGGCATCGACCGCGCCTGGACGGCGGCGCTGGTCCTGATCATCCTGGTGATGGCGCTGAACCTCGTCGCCCGGCTGATCTCCCGCTTCTTCTCCCCCAAGGCCGGTCGCTGAGCGGCTCCCGCCGGCGCACCCAGACCGAGATCGACCAAGGAGCCGACGTGGCCAAGCTCATCGACGTGAGCGACCTGAACATCTACTACGGCGACTTCCTCGCCGTGGAAGCAGTCAACATGACCATCGAGCCGCGGGCCGTGACCGCGCTCATCGGTCCCTCCGGCTGCGGCAAGTCCACCTTCCTGCGCTCGCTGAACCGCATGCACGAGGTCATCCCCGGCGCCCGCGTCGAGGGCAAGGTCGTCATGGACGGCCAGGACCTCTACGCCAAGGACGTCGACCCCGTCTCGGTGCGCCAGCACATCGGCATGGTGTTCCAGCGGCCGAACCCGTTCCCGACGATGTCGATCTACGAGAACGTCGCCGCCGGGGTGCGCCTGAACGCCAAGCGCATGAAGAAGAGCGACCTGGACGACCTCGTGGAGTCCTCGCTGCGCGGCGCGAACCTGTGGACCGAGGTCAAGGACCGCCTCGACAAGCCCGGCATGGGCCTGTCCGGCGGCCAGCAGCAGCGCCTGTGCATCGCCCGGGCCATCGCGATCCGCCCCTCGGTGCTGCTCATGGACGAGCCCTGCTCGGCCCTGGACCCGATCTCCACCCTCGCGGTGGAGGACCTCATCGGGGAGCTGAAGAACGAGTACACGATCGTGATCGTGACCCACAACATGCAGCAGGCGGCCCGCGTGTCGGACCAGACCGGCTTCTTCAACCTGGCCGGCATCGGCAAGCCGGGCAAGCTGGTGGAGCTCGACAGCACCTCGACGATCTTCTCCAACCCCTCGCAGAAGGCGACCGAGGACTACATCTCCGGCCGCTTCGGCTGAGCCGGCACACCCGTGCGCGCGGGAGCGCCCGGTCACGTCCCCGGACGTGGCCGGGCGCTCCCGCGTGCGGGGCGGGTCAGGCGAGCCGGCTCACCAGCAGGTGCAGGCCGACGGCGAGGCAGGCGGCGGCGGGCGGCGTGAGCACCCACGCCAGGACCATCGAGCGGGCCACGCCCCAGCGCACCGCCGAGGCCCGCTTCGTGGCCCCCACGCCCGTGATGGCCGCGGAGATGGTCTGGGTGGTGGAGACGGGGGCGTGGAAGCCGAGCGCGGCCACGTAGAGCACCGCGGAGGAGACCGCCTCGGCGGTGAAGCCGCGGGCGGGGTCGAGGTGGATGATCCGCCGCCCCAGGGTGCGCATGATCCGCCAGCCGCCGGCGTAGGTGCCGGCGCTGATGGTCACGGCCGCGCTGACCTTCACCCACCACGGGATCGAGAAGTCGTCGCCGTCGTGGTAGCCGCCGGCGACGAGGGCCAGGACGATGACGCCCATCGTCTTCTGCGCGTCCTGCAGCCCGTGGCCCAGCGCCATCGCGGACGCCGACACGGTCTGGGCGAGCCGGAAGCGCCGGTGGGTGGGCGCGGGGTCGGAGCGGCGGAACGCCCACAGCACCCCCAGCATCGCCAGGTAGGCGACGAGGAAGCCGGCCACGGGTGAGACGAGCATGGGGACGACGACCTTGTCGAGGACGACGCCCCAGTGCACGGTGGCCTCGGCGACGAGGCCGACGCCGGCGAGGGCGCCGATGAGGGCGTGCGAGCTGGACGAGGGCAGCCCGCGCCACCAGGTGATCAGCTGCCAGGACACGGCACCGACGAGGGCGACGAGGATCAGCTGGAGGGCGTCGGCCCCCATCCCGACGTCGATGATCCCGTCGCCGATGGTCTCGGCGACCCCGGTCCCCAGGAAGGCGCCGGCGAGGTTGCACACGGCCGCCAGGGCCACGGCCACGCCCGGGGTCAGCGCGCGGGTCGAGACGGAGGTGGCGATGGCGTTGGAGGCGTCGTGGAAGCCGTTGGTGAAGTCGAAGACGAGCGCCACCACGACGACGACCACGACGAGGACGAGGACGAGCTCCACGGGCTCAGGACTCCTTGACCGCGATGGTCTCCACGGCGTGGGCGACCTGCTCGAAGGCGTCCGCGACCCCGTCCAGGGTGTCCACGACGTCCTTGAGCTTCATGATCGATACGGCGTCGTGGTCGCCGCCGAAGATGGTGCCCAGGAGACCGTGGTGGATCTGGCCGGCCTGGTTCTCCAGCCGGTTGACCTCCACCCAGTAGTCGGAGAGCGCTCCGGGCGAGCGCAGCCGGGGCAGGGCCTCGCAGGTCAGCTCGGCCTGCCGGGTGATCACCTGCACCAGGTCGCTCACCGCCGCCGGGAGCTCCTCCAGGCGGTACAGCACGATGAGGTCCACGGCCTTCTGCACGAGGTCGAGGCAGTCGTCGAGGCGGGACGTCAGCCGGTGGATGTCCTCGCGGTCGAAGGGGGTCACGAAGGAGGAGGTGAGGCGGCGCAGCACCGCGTGCGCGGCCTCGTCCCCGGCGTGCTCGATCTCCTCCACGTGCCGGGCGAGGTCCACGCGGCGCACCTGGTCGCTGCCGAGGAACTCGGTCAGGACGGTCGTGGCCTCGACGAGGATCTCGCCGGTGCGGGCGAACAGCTCGAAGAAGCCGTCGTCCCGGGGGGTGAGTCGAAAACGCACTGGGGCTCCGCAGACGGTTCGGTGCTCGGTCCGGGCCGGGGACGCCCGGCCCGGGGCGGACTCTAGGCCGTGGGGGCGCCGTCCCCGACACCGAGCCCGCGGCGCGGCGCCGGTGCCGCACCGCCCGAGGCGTCGTCCACGCCCAGCACGCGATCGAGGTCGCTCTCCGCGAGCGGACCGTCGCTCTCGGAGGCGGCCACGACGACGTCGGCGTACAGCTCGATCTCCTCGGCGAGCGCGTCGTCGGCGAGGGGACCGGCGACGGGGCCCGGCACGGCGCTGCGCGGGTCGGGGTGCGGGCTCATGGTGCCGACCACGGTACGCGCGCCGGGGCCGGCGCGAGCGGGAACGGCCTCACGGCGCGGCCGGCCGGGTGACGCCGGTCCCGGTGGGCGTGGCGGTCCCGGTGGGCGTGGCGGGGACGCTCGGCGTGGCGGTGACGGTGGGCGTGGACGTCGGCTCGACCAGCGCCGGGCGGTCGGTGTCGCTGAGGACGGTGCGCTGCAGGCTGACCTCCGCCAGGCCGAGGCCGCCGACGGTGACCTCGTCGTAGGCCAGCAGCTCGTCGTCCTCCTCGCCGAAGTAGAGCAGCGTGGCGGACAGCGGCAGCGGGGTGCCGTCGGCGAGGCGGTCCAGCCCCGCGGAGGTGATGCCCGCCCCGCCCGTGGTCCCCTCGACCATGACCCGGGTGCCGGAGTCGTCGAGCGTGACGCTGCGCTTGTGCAGGTGCCCGGCCAGGACGAGCGGCACCCGGCCCATCAGGGGCTCCAGGCCGCTGGGGTCGTGGATCAGCGCCACGTCCACGGGGTCCTCGGGGTGGGCCGACCCCCACCGCTCGACGCCGGCGGCGAGGACCTCGTTGGACCTGCGCTGCACGTCCTCGGCGCTGCCCTCGGCGGTGCTGCCCTCCCCCTCGGGGGTGAACACGGGGTCGCCCTTGCCGGCGAAGCGCAGACCGGCCACCTCGGCGGTCTCCCCCTCGTCGAGCACGACCGCGCCCTCCTGGGCCGCGACGGCCTCCTGGGTCTGTGCGGAGTCGTGGTTGCCCCGGACGAACACGTACGGCACGTCCAGGCCGCCGATGCGGTTCAGGAACGAGGACTCGACCGCGCTGCCCAGCGTGGTGATGTCGCCGGTGTCGACGACGGCCTGCACGCCGAACTGCTCGACGAGGTCCTCGACGAGGTCGAAGCCGAGGGGGTTCAGGTGCAGGTCGGAGATGTGCAGGACGGTCGTGACGTCCTCGCCGGCCCCGGCGCCGGGCTGCCCGTCGCCGAGGACGGGCAGGCTGGCGCTGACGGCGTAGAGGGTGCTGACGCTGCGCACGACGTCGGAGAGCCCGCTGCGGTAGGACTCCAGCCGCTCCATCGCGTCCTGGGTGCTGGTGACGAGGTAGGGCGCCCGCGAGAGCAGGCCCGTGAAGCGGGGCTGCTGCAGGGCCGTGACGTCGAAGGTGGCGGCGGTGGCGGCGCCGGTGCCCAGCAGGGCCGCCAGGCAGGCCGCGCCGGTCTGCAGGGCCCGGTGACGGGCCCGGTAGACGACGGTCCCGGCGAGGACGGCGCCGCCGACGCCGCAGGCGGCGCTGTACGCGGCGGCGCGGACCGTGGCGGCGCGGACGGTGTCGGCGGCGGTGAGCTCGAGGGCGAGCAGCTGCTGCGGGGAGCGCACGAGGCGGGACGCGGCGTCCAGGTCGACGGCCTCGATGCCCGCGGTCACCTCGACCGGGGCGCGGTGGGTGTCGAAGGTGATCTGGCCGACGGGCGGCAGGTCGACCGCCACGCCCGGCTCCAGGCTGGGGTGCACCCGCACCTCCGTCTGCAGCGGGCCCACCCATGTCTCGTGGCCGGGGGCCAGGGAGAAGCCGACGCCGGCCCCGACCGCCGCGACCACCAGCACGCCGACCCAGCCCACGACGCGGCCCAGGGCCCGCGCCAGGCGCGGCGGCAGGCGGCGCACGAGGGCTCCGCGCCGCCACCAGGGCGGGCGGGCGGGCACAGCGGCCGGGGCGTCGCGCGCGGTCTCGTCGGGAGCCATCGGGAGGATCCTCGCGCAGTCGGGCCCGTCCCGCCGGGTGCAGGGCGTGTCCGTCGCCGACGCGCGGGTACGGGGAGGGCATGAGCACACGCAGCAGCCGGGTGAGCAGCCAGGTGAGCCGGCAGGTGAGCGGGGGGTTCCGCGACCTGCGCGGCCGGGAGCCCGACGGCCGGCCGGGACCGGCGATCGTCACCGGCTCGGAGTCCGGCATCGGGCGGGCGGTCGCCGTCGAGCTGGCCCGGCGCGGCCACGACATCGGGGTGACGTGGTTCCGCGACGAGGAGCAGGGACGCCGCACCGTCGCGGAGGTCGGGGCGCTGGGCCGGCGCGCGGAGCTGCGCCACCTGGACCTGCGCGACCTGCCGGCCGCGGCGGACGTCGTCGACGAGCTGGCGGAGGCCCTGGGCGGGGTGGAGGTCCTCGTCAACGACGCGGGCACCGGCACCGCGACGCCCCTGCTGGAGCTGTCCTTCGAGGACTGGCGCGAGGTGCTGGCCACCGACCTCGACGGGGCGTTCCTGTGCCTGCAGCGCGCGGCGCGGCGGATGGTCGCCGCGGGGCGCGGCGGGCGCATCGTCAACGTCACCAGCGTGCACGAGCACCAGCCCCGGGTGGGTGCGGCCCCGTACTGCGCGGCCAAGGGGGGCCTGGGGCTGCTGACCCGCACGGCGGCGATCGAGCTGGCCGAGCACGGCATCACGGTCAACGCGGTGGCGCCGGGCGAGATCGCCACGCCGATGACGGGCCAGGAGGACCAGGACCCGCACACCGAGGAGCGCCCGGGGGTGCCGCTGCGCCGGCCGGGCGACGCGCGGGAGGTCGCGGCGGTGGTGGCGCTGCTGTGCTCGCCGGAGGGCTCGTACGTCACGGGCGCCTCCTACGCCGTGGACGGCGGGATGCTGCAGATGGGCCCGATGGCCGGCTCGCACCTGACGTCCGACGACTGGCGCCGCCCCTGACCCCTCCCCCGCGGTGATCGGCGGGAGTCGCCACGTCCTCGACCACCGCGGGGCGACGGGGAGGGGACTGGGCGAGGTAGGTGACCCTTTCTTGACTCGTTCCAGACTGGCCTGGTGAGATCGGGGTGTGCCACACCCCCACAGCCCCGCGACGGCCGCCGGCGCCGAGGACCGCCTGCGCGATCGCGGCCTGCGGGCCACCCGCCCCCGCACGGTCGTGCTGCAGGTGCTCGACGCGGCCGCGGCCGGCGCCGAGCACCTCGCGGTCGCCCAGGTCGTCGACCGGGCCCGCACGGCGCTGCCGGCGGTGTCCACCCAGGCCGTCTACGACTGCCTCGACGCCCTCACGCGCGCCGGCCTGGCCCGGCGCATCGAGCCCGCCGGGCACCCGGCCCGCTACGAGGCGAGGGTGGGCGACAACCACCACCACCTGGTGTGCCGCGAGTGCGGCTGCACCGTCGACGTGGACTGCACCGTCGGCCCCTCCCCCTGCCTCGCCCCCTCCGACACCGCTGGTTTCGCGGTGGACGAGGCCGAGGTGGTGTTCTGGGGCAGGTGCCCCGACTGCCGGGCCGCCCAGGCGGCGGACCCCGGACCGACCCGATCCACCGCCCTCCAGCGGAAGACCCCACGAGAGGAAGCGCGATGACCGACGTCGCCAGCCAGCAGTCCGCCCCGGGAGACGACCGCCCGACCCTGACCAACCGTCAGGGCCACCCGGTCTTCGACAACCAGAACCAGCGCACCATCGGCGAGCGCGGCCCCGCCACGCTCGAGAACTACCAGTTCCTCGAGAAGATCAGCCACTTCGACCGCGAGCGGATCCCCGAGCGCGTCGTGCACGCCCGCGGCACCACCGCCTACGGCTACTTCGAGGCGTACGGCTCCCTCGGTGACGAGCCGATCTCCCGGTACACCCGCGCGAAGCTGTTCCAGGAGAAGGGCAAGCGCACCGACCTGGCGATCCGCTTCTCCACCGTCGCCGGCGGCCGGGACTCCTCCGAGTCCGCGCGCGACCCGCGCGGCTTCGCGGTGAAGTTCTACACCGAGGACGGCAACTGGGACCTCGTCGGCAACAACCTCGGCGTCTTCTTCATCCGCGACGCGATCAAGTTCCCGGACTTCATCCACTCGCAGAAGCCGGACCCGGTGACCTTCGAGGCGTCCGTCGCCAACCGCGCGTTCGACTTCTTCAGCCAGACCCCCGAGGCCATGCACATGGTCACGCTGGTCTTCAGCCCCCGCGGCACCCCGGCGTCCTACCGCACCATGCAGGGCTTCGGCGTGAACACCTACAAGTGGGTGAACGCGGACGGCGAGACCGTGCTCGTGAAGTACCACTGGCTGCCCAAGCAGGGCGTGAAGTCGTGGACCGCCGCTGACGCCGCCGCCGTGCAGGCGCAGACCCTCGGCGCACACACCAAGGACCTCTACGACGCGATCGAGCGCGGCGACTTCCCCGAGTGGGAGCTCAACGTGCAGATCATGGAGGACCACGACCACCCCGAGCTGGACTTCGACCCGCTCGACGACACCAAGGTGTGGCCGGAGGAGCTCTTCCCGCTGCGCCCGGTCGGCCGCATGGTCCTCAACCGCAACGTGACGGACAACTTCGCCGAGAACGAGCAGATCGCCTTCGGCACCGGCGTGCTGGTGGACGGCCTGGACTTCTCCGACGACAAGATGCTCGTCGGCCGGACGTTCTCGTACTCCGACACCCAGCGCTACCGCGTGGGCCCGAACTACCTGCAGCTGCCGGTGAACCGCCCCAAGGCCCCGGTCGCCACCAACCAGCAGGGCGGCCCGATGTCCTACGGCCGCGACAACGTGGGCGCCAACCCGCACGTGAACTACGAGCCGTCGATCACGGGGGGGCTGAAGGAGGCCACCTACCCGACGCACGACGAGCAGGGCCCGGTCGTCAGCGGCCGCCTCACCCGCAAGCGCATCTCCCGCACCAACGACTACGCGCAGGCCGGCGAGCGCTACCTGCTGTCGGAGCAGTGGGAGAAGGACGACCTGGTGAAGAACCTGGTGGACGCGCTGCAGCAGTGCGACCGCCCGATCCAGGAGCGCATGGTGTGGCACTTCCTCATGTGCGAGGACGAGCTGGGCCTGCGCGTGGGCGAGGGCCTGGGCATCACGCCGGACGACGTGCGGCACCTGCCGCCGCTGGCGAGCCAGACCCTCGACGAGGCCGAGCTGGAGCGCCTGGCCAACCTGGGCAAGAACGGCCCGCGCGACGTCTCCGGCCACGTCATGACGCACTGCGTGCCGAACGAGCACGTCGTCGTCGCCGGCTGACGGGACCACTCGTGAACCGACGGGCGCCGCACCCTCCGGGGGCGGCGCCCGTCCGCGTCCCGGCGGTGCCGCTGCGCGCGCTGTTCCCGCCGCCGCCCGGCCCCGGCCGGCCCGGCGACCGGGGGGTGGTGGAGCCGTTCAGCGAGTTCTGGGAGCTCACCGGGGAGCGGGCGGTGCTGCTGGGCGGCCCGGCGGCGATCCTGCTGCAGGTGGCGCACCCGCTGGTGGCCGAGGGGGTGGCCGTGCACAGCGACTACGCGGCCGGCCCCTCGCACCGGTTGCTGGCCACACTCCAGGCGTTCCTGACCATCACCTTCGGCGACACCGAGCAGGCCCGGGAGGCGGCGCGCGCGGTCGGCCGGCAGCACGCCCGCGTGCGCGGCACCACCCGCACCGCGGCCGCCGGCACGCCCGCCGGCACGCCGTACCGGGCGAACGACCCGCACCTGGCGCTGTGGGTGCACGCCACCCTGGTGCACACCGCCCTGGACCTGGGCGTGCGCTACCTGCGGCGCCCCCTGCCCGCTGCCGCGCTGGAGCGGTACTGGGCCCGGTCGCGCTCCTTCGCCGCCCTGTTCGGGGTGACCGACGCCGTGTGGCCCCCCACCCACGCCGCGTTCGAGGCCTACTGGCGCGAGAGCGTGGCGGGCCTCGTCGTGACCGACGCGGCCCGCCGCGTGGCCCGCGACGTGCTGACGGTGCGCACGCGGCCGCCGCTGCCGGGCGTGGCGGCCCTGGCCCGCGCCGTCACCGCCGACCTGCTGCCGCCCGCCGTGGCCGACGCCTACGGGCTGGAGCGCACCGCCGCCCGGCGGGGCGCCGCCGGGGCCACGCGGGCGCTCGTCGCCGCGACCCGCCCGCTGCTGCCGGGGCGGGTCGCCACCTGGCCGCACCGGGCCGTGGCCGAGCGGCGCCTGGCGGCCGGCGAGGGGCGCTGAGGGCGCGCGTCCCCCGCGGGGGCACCTCAAGACGGCCGACGGGCTGCCGATGGGGGGGCGGTCACCCCTTCGGCCGGGGTGCGCCCGAGCGAGGAGGCCCCCCTTGACCACCACGACCCCGCCCACCGCCGTCGCGCCCGCGCGCCGGCGCTTCGCCGACCGCTCGGTCGCCACGAAGATCGGCGCGATCGTGGTGCTGTCGTGCACGGTCTCCGCCGCCCTGCTGGGGGTCGGCCTGGGCGGCCTGGCGGACGTCAACGCGCGCACCGGCGAGGTGTACGAGCGGGACCTGCTGCCCGCCGCCGACCTGGCGGAGCTGCGCGCCGACGTCCTGCAGTCCCAGCGCGACCTGGCGAACCTGGCCCTGGCCGACGACGACGTCGCCCGCGCCGACCTCGCCGCGCGCGTGCACGCCGACGACGAGCGCGTCGACGAGCTCGTCGCCTCCTACGGGGCCTCGCTGACCAGCGGTGAGCAGCGGGCCGTGCTGCGGGAGTTCTCCACCTGGTGGGAGTCCTACCGCGGCACCCGCGACGGGTTCCTCGCGCCGCTGGCCACCTCCGGCGAGCCCGGTGACCGGGCCAAGTTCCAGCAGCTGTACCTGGGCAACGTGGCGATCCTGGCCGACAACGCCGAGCAGGCCCTGGCGGAGCTGGACGAGCTCAGCGAGCAGCAGGCGCAGGCGTCCGTGGCAGCCGCCGCCGACACCTACTCCACCGCGCGCACCACGATGGTCGCCGTCGTCGTCGCCGGCCTGCTCGTCACCGCGCTGCTGGCGCGCTGGACGACGAACCTGGTGGTGCGCCCGCTGCGGCAGGTCGTGGACGTGCTCGGCCGCGTCGCCGACGGCGACCTGACCGCCACCGCCGACGTCGACCGCCGCGACGAGGTGGGCCGCATGGCGCAGGCCCTGAGCGCCGCCACCGGGAGCATGCGCCGCACCGTGGCCGGCCTGGACGCCGACGCGAGCACCCTGGCCCGCGCCGCCGGTGAGCTGCAGGCCACCACCTCGGCGATCTCCGGCAGCGTCGGCGACGTCTCCGAGCGCGCCGGGACGGTGGCCCGCTCGGCGCACGACGTCAGCGGGCACATCGCCGGCGCCGCCGCCGGTGCGGAGGAGATGGGCGTGTCCATCACCGAGATCTCCACCAACGCCTCGCGCGCCGCGGACGTCGCGGGCCGCGCCGTGGGCATCGCCACCGAGACGGGCGAGACGATGGCCGCGCTGGGCCGCTCCTCCGCCGAGATCGGCGACGTGGTCAAGACCATCACCTCCATCGCCGAGCAGACGAACCTGCTGGCGCTGAACGCCACCATCGAGGCCGCCCGTGCCGGCGACGCCGGCAAGGGCTTCGCGGTGGTGGCCGGGGAGGTCAAGGAGCTCAGCTCGCAGACGGCCCGCGCCACGGAGGACATCGCCACCCGCATCCAGGCGATCCAGGGCGACGTGGACCGCGCCGTCTCGGCGATCTCCAGCATCTCCTCCGTCATCGCCGAGATCAGCGACTACCAGGGCACGATCGCCGCCGCCGTCGAGGAGCAGGCCGCCACGACGCAGGAGATGAGCCGCCTGGTGGGCGACGCCGCCAACGGGGCCACCGCCATCGCGGGCACGATCGGCACCGTGGCCAGCGCCGCGCAGGTCAGCGGCGAGAGCGCCGCCGACTCCGACCGCGCGGTGCGCGAGCTGGCCGGGATGGCCGACCGGATGCGCGCCACCGTCGCCACGTTCCGGTACTGACGGGGTCACGACCGTGCGCGCAGCCACCGGCCAGGCCACCGAGCACCCCCAGCCCGCCCCGCACTCCGCCCCGCACTCCGCCCCCACGTCCGGGAGGACCCCCGTGAACCGCACCCGCCGGAGCGCCGCAGCGCTCCTCGCCGCCCTCGGCGCCCTGTCCCTCGCCGGCTGCGGCGGGGGCGACACGACGACCGCGGCGGCGACCGGTGAGCGTCGCGTGGCGTTCCTGGCCCCGTCCACGTCGATGCGCGCGCTGGCCTACGACTACCCGAACTTCGCGGTGCAGCTGCAGGAGCGCTGCCCGGAGTGCGTGGTGGACCTGCACACCGCCGCCGACCAGGCCGAGCAGAACCGCCAGGCCGCGCAGGCCGTCGCCGACGGCGCCGAGGCCCTCGTGGTCGTGGCCGCCGACGGTGCGCAGGCCTCGGAACTGGTGACGCGGGCCGGTTCGGCCGGGGTGCCGGTCGTGGCGTACGACCGGCTCATCAGGGACGTGCCGCTGGACTACTACGTCTCCTTCGACGGCGGCGCGGTCGGCGAGCTGGGCGGGCGGGCGATCCTGGACGCGGTCGGCGAGCGCGCCGGCGAGGGTGTCGTGGTGATGCTGCAGGGCGACCCGGGCGACAACAACGCCGGCCTCTTCGCCGCCGGGGCGCACTCGGTGCTGGACGGACGGGTGACGATCGCCGCCGAGCGCTCGGTGGCCGGCTGGAGCGCCGACCAGGCCGAGGTGGAGATGGCCGCGGCGCTGCGGGAACTGGGCGGGCGACCGCTGCTGGGCGTGTACACCGCCTACGACGGCCTGGCCGCCGGAGCGCTGGAGGCGCTGACCGACGCCGGCTACAGCGGGGTTCCGATCACCGGGCAGGACGCGGAAGTGGGTGCGCTGCAGCGCATCCTGGCCGGCACGCAGACGATGACGGTGTTCAAGGACCTGCCGGCGCAGGCTCGCGCCACGGCGGACCTGGTCGCCGACGTCCTGTCCGGTGCGGAGCCGGGGACGACGACGACCACGGACAACGGCGCCGGTTCGGTGCCGACGGTGCTGCTGCAGCCGGAGGCCGTCGGAAAGGCCGAGATCCGCTCGAAGGTCCTGGAGTCGGGGTACACCACGGCCGAGGCGCTGTGCGCGGGCTCCGCGAGCGCGCTGTGCCAGGAAGCCGGGATCACCGGCTGACCGGGCCGGGCGGACCGCCGGCGGGAACGCGGGTGCGCCCGCCGGCGGCGTGCTGAGCGGTGGTCAGTCCATCTTCGCGTCGAGGGTGATCTCGACGCCGGTCAGCGCCTTGGAGACCGGGCAGGTCTCCTTCGCGGCCTGCGCGGTGCGCGCGAACGTGTCGGCGTCGACGCCGCTGACCTCACCGGTGACGGTGAGCTTGATGCCGGTGAGGCGGAAACCGCCCGCCGGGTCCGGGCCGAGGGAGACGTCGGCGGTGACCTCGACGTTCTCCGGGGTGCCGCCGGCCTCGCCGAGCAGCGCGGAGAACTGCATGGCGAAGCAGGACGAGTGGGCCGCGGCGATGAGCTCCTCGGGGCTCGTGGTGCCGCCGGCCTCGTCGGCGGCGCGCTTGGGGAACGACACGTCGTAGGTGCCGACCTTCGAGCTGGTGAGCTCGACCTGGCCGGCGCCCTCCTCCAGGGTGCCGTTCCAGGCGGTGCGGGCGGTGCGGGTGGGCACGGGGCCTCCTCGGGTCGGGGCTGTTCGCGGTCGACTCCGCCGGTGCGGTGCGAGGTCGCGCCGCGCCGGCGGACCCCATCCTCACCCCCCCGGCCGGCGGGGCACCACCCGCCCCCTCCGCGCGATCGCGCAGGGCCCCCTCACCGGCTCCGGGGCCGGGACGGGTGGGGACGCGGCAGGGCCCCGCCCCCCGCGCGGGGGGACGGGGCCCTGAGGACCTGCGGGACGGGCGCCGGCGGGCGGCCCGTCACCGGGTGCGCGTCAGTCGCGCGCGGCGCCCTCGCGGCGGGGGCCGCTGAAGCCGCCCTCGCGGCGGGGGCCGCTGAAGCCGCCCTCGCGGCGGGGCCCGCTGCGGGGACCGCCCTCGCGGCGCGGGCCCCCACGGAAGCCGCCGCGGCGGGGACCACGGCTCTCCCGCTCGGGGCGGGTGCGCGGCTTGACCACGACCGGCTCGCCGGACTCGGCGACGGCGCGGACGGTGTCGTCGCCGGCCGAGACGTTCTCGACGGCGCCGGGGTTCACGCCGGCGTCCCGGTGCAGCCAGCCGTAGCGGCGGACCTGGTCGGGCAGGGCGATCGCCAGGACGGTGCCCTTGGCGCCCGCGCGGGCGGTGCGCCCGGAGCGGTGCAGGTAGTCCTTGTGGTCGTTCGGCGGGTCGACGTGCACGACGAGGTCCACGTCGTCGACGTGGATGCCGCGCGCGGCGACGTCCGTGGCCACCAGGACCCGGGTCTCACCGGCGGAGAACGCGTCGATCGCCTTGGACCGCTGCGCCTGGCGCAGGTCGCCGTGGATCGCCTCGGCGGGGGCGCCGGCCTCGCGCAGCTGGTCGGCCAGGCGCTGCGCGCCCAGCTTCGTGCGCACGAAGAAGATGCTGCGCGCGGGGCGCCGGCTGATCTCCGTGAGGATCGACAGCTTGTCGTGCGGGCGCACCGCGAACACGCGGTGCTCCATGTTCCCGGCGGACTCCGGCTCGGCCGGCACGGCGTGGAACACCGGCTCGGTGAGGAAGTCCGTCACCAGGGCCTCCACGCCGCGGTCCAGCGTGGCGGAGAAGAACATCCGCTGCCCGCCGGGCTTGGTGCCCTCCAGGATGGAGCGCACGCTCGGCAGGAAACCGAGGTCGGCCATGTGGTCGGCCTCGTCCAGGACGGTGACGCTCACCTCGCCGAGCGAGACGGCGTCGCGCTCGATGAGGTCCACCAGGCGACCCGGCGTGGCGATGAGCACGTCGATGCCGCGCGAGAGCGCCGCCATCTGGCGGCCGTACGGCACGCCGCCGACGACGACGGACAGGCGCAGGTCCAGCGCGTCGCCCAGCGGGCGCAGCGCGTCGGCGACCTGCATGGCCAGCTCGCGGGTCGGCACGAGCACCAGGCCGCGGGGGGCGCCGGTGATGCGGGTGCGCGGGCCGGTGGCCAGGCGGGCGAGCATCGGCAGGCCGAAGCCCAGCGTCTTGCCCGAGCCGGTGCGCGCGCGGCCCAGGATGTCCCGGCCGGCGATGCCGTCGGGCAGGGTGCGCGACTGGATGGCGAACGGCTTGGACATGCCGCGCCGCTCCAGGGCGGCGACGAGCTCGGCCGGCAGGCCCAGCTCGGCGAAGGTGAGGTCCGCGACCTCGATCTGCTCGGCGGCCGTCAGGGCCTGCTCGGTGGCGCTGGGCGCGAACGAGCGGGGACTGCGGGCGGGGCCGCCGGAGCGGCGGCCGCGGTAGCCGCTGGGGCCGCCGTAGGCGCCGCGGGAACCGCCGGAGCGGGGGCCGCGGTCGTCGGAGCGGAACCCGCGCGAGTCGCCGCGGGACTCGGGGCGGAACCCGTCGCGGTCGGAGCGACGGGGGCGGTCGCCCCAGGAGTCGCGGGAGGAGTCGTTGCGGGGGGAACGGTACGAACGGTCGTACTCAGGCATGCGGGAGTGGACTCCACGGTGGATCGGCGGCCGCTAAGGCGGTCCGCCCCCGGCGCGGGCGCGCACGGTGCTGCGCGCAGAAGCTGAGGGATGAGACTCAAGCGACCTCGCGGGCGGCTCGCCCGCTGAGTGGACGGCATCGACACCGTCACACCCAGACTAACAGGCCCCCGCCCCGGGTGATTCCCGCGCTCACCCGCGTGACGCCTGGATCGCCGTCAGGGCGATCGTGTAGACGATGTCGTCCACCAGCGCCCCGCGCGAGAGGTCGTTCACGGGCTTGGCCAGGCCCTGCAGCATCGGGCCCACCGAGATGACGCCCGCGTTGCGCTGCACCGCCTTGTACGTGGTGTTGCCGGTGTTCAGGTCGGGGAAGACGAACACCGTGGCCCGTCCCGCGACCGGCGAGCCCGGAGCCTTGGCCCTGGCCACCGACGCCACCGCGGCGGCGTCGTACTGCAGCGGGCCGTCGACGACCAGGTCCGGTTCGCGCTCCTTCGCGATCCGGGTGGCCTCGGCGACCTTGTCCACCGAGGAGCCGGACCCGGACGAGCCCGTGGAGAAGCTGATCATCGCCACCCGCGGCTCGATGCCGAACGCGCGCGCCGACGCGGCCGACTGCAGGGCGATGTCCGCCAGCTCCTCGGCGTTCGGGTCCGGGTTGACGGCGCAGTCGCCGTAGATGACGACGTCGTCGGGCAGGCACATGAAGAACACGCTGGAGACCAGCTTCGCGCCCGGCTTGGTGCGGATGATCTGCAGCGCCGGGCGGACGGTGGCGGCGGTGGTGTGCACCGCGCCGGCGACGAGGCCGTCGACGTCGCCGGCCTTGAGCATCGTGGTGCCCAGCCAGACGGGGTCGGCCAGGGAGTCGCGCGCCACGTCCGGCTGCATGCCCTTGTGCTTGCGGGCCTCCACGAGCACGTCGACGTAGCGGTCCACCAGGCCGGCGGGGTCCAGGACCTCCACGCCCTCGGGGACCGTCAGGCCCAGGCCCGCGGCCACGGACGCCACCTCGTCCGGGTGGGCCAGCAGCACGGGGCGGGCGATGCCCCGCTGCGCGCAGATCGCCGCGGCCTGCACGGTGCGCGGCTCGGCGCCCTCGGGCAGCACGATGCGCTGGCGGCGCTCGGCGGCCAGGGTGGTCAGCCGCCGGCGGAACGCGGCCGGCGACAGGCGCGGGGCGTGCGCGGCGGTGGGCAGCCCGGCCAGCCACGCCGGGTCCAGCGCGTCGGCGACGACGGCGGTGACGGCGTGCGCGCGCTCGGCGTCGTCGGCGGGCACGTCCGGGTCGAGGCGGTTGACGGCGGTGGCGGTGGCGTAGGTGCTGCGGTCGGTGCGCAGGATGGGCAGGCCGGTGGCGGCGGCGGCGTGGGTGAGCTGGGCCACCCGCTCGTCCATGCCGACGCCGGCGGTCAGCAGCAGCCCGGCCAGGCGGACGCCGTTCAGCGCCGCCAGGCAGGCCGCCATGACGACGTCGTGGCGGTCGCCGGGCACGAGGATGAGGCGGCCCTCGCGCAGCAGCGGCAGCATCCCGGGCACGGCCTGGGCGGCGACGACGACCTCCTTCACGCGCCGCTGCTGGTCGCCGTGGGTGACGACGTCCACGTCGAGGGCGCGCACGAGGTCGCGCACGCGTCCCCACGTCAGGTGCGCGCGGTAGGGCACGGCCGCCACGAGCGGGATGCCGTGGTGGTCCAGCGCCCCGCGCAGCGCCGCGACGCGGGCGACGGCCACCTCGGGGTCCTCGGGCACGGGCCAGCGCGAGACGACGCCGCCGACCACGCGCAGCGCCTCCCCCGCCCGGTAGGTGCCGGCGGTGACGGCCATGTCCTCGGCGATGCGCTCGGGCGCGCCGGGGTCGGAGCCGTCGGCGCCGGCGGAGCCCACGAGCAGCACGTCGGCGTCCAGCGCGGTGGCCAGGGCCTGGTTCACGCGACCGGAGAACACCTGGTCGGCCGAGGGCGCCAGGCCCTCGACGACGACGACGTCGTGGGTGGCCAGCACGCCCTCGGCGGCGGCGACCACCTCCTCCATGAGGTCGTCGACCTCGCCGCGGCTGAGGCGCTCGACCACGCGCGCGGCGGGGATGGGCTCGGCGACGACCAGGTCGGTCGTCAGCCGCGCCAGCGCCACGGAGCGGTCGACGCCGCCGTCGCGGGCGGGTTGCGAGAGGGGTTTGTGGAATCCGACGCGCACGCCGCGGGCGTCCAGCGCCCGCAGCAGGCCCAGGCAGGTCGAGGTGAGGCCGGCGCCGTGGCCGGTGGGGACGACGAGCAGGGTGCGGGGCACCGCGGGCTCCTCTCGGGTGGTGGTGGCCGGGTTCCTCAGCGGTGCTCGACGAGCGCGGCGGTGTCGCGGGCGATGAGCAGTTCCTCGTCGGTGGGCACGACCATGGCCAGCGGCCCGCCGGCGCCACCGGGGTGCTCGCGGGTGATGCGCCCGGTGGGCGTGGCGGAGCGGCCGTGCTCGGCGTTCGCGGCGGGGTCCTCCACGAGGCCGAGGTGGTTCAGCCGGGCCAGCAGCGCCGAGCGGGTGGCGGCGCCGTTCTCGCCGATGCCGCCGGTGAGGACGAGGGCGTCCAGGCCGCCGAGGGCGACGGTGAGGGCGGCGACGTGCTTGGCGGCGCGGTACGTGAACACCTCCAGGGCGAGCCGGGCGCCGGGGTGCCCCTGCCCGGCCTTCTCCTGCAGGGTGCGCACGTCGTTGGACAGCCCCGACAGGGCCAGCAGGCCGGACTCCTTGTTCAGCTGCCCGACGATCTGCGACACGCTCGCGCCGGTGCGCTCGGCCACCAGCTCCAGCACAGCCGGGTCCAGGTCCCCGGAACGGGTGCCCATGACCAGTCCCTCCAGCGGCGTCAGCCCCATCGTGGTGTCCACCGAGCGCCCGCCCAGGACGGCGGTGGCGCTGCACCCGTTGCCCAGGTGGGCCACGACGAGCTTCAGCGAGCGCGGGTCGGCGCCGGTCTCGCGCTGGAGCACCTCGGCGGCGCGGGCGCTGACGAAGCGGTGGCTGGTGCCGTGCATGCCGTAGCGGCGCACCCCGAACTCCTCGTACCACTGCGCGGGCACGGCGTAGCGGTGGGCGTGCTCGGGCATCGTCTGGTGGAACGCGGTGTCGAAGACGGCGACGTGGTCCAGCTCGGGCAGCACGGCCCGGGCCGCCTCGATGCCCGCGACGTTCGCGGGGTTGTGCAGGGGCGCCAGCGAGGACAGGTCGGAGATGTCGGCCAGGACGTGGTCGTCGATGCGCACCGAGGAACGGAACCGCTTGCCGCCCTGCACGACGCGGTGGCCCACGCCCAGCAGCGGCGGCAGGTCCATGTCCAGCAGGCGCTGCAGGACGTGCGCGAGGGCGCCGCGGTGGGTGGTGGCGGCGGGGGTGATGGTCCGGGTGCCCTCGGCGGTCTTGAAGTGCACGACGGCGTCGGGGGTGCCCAGCCGCTCACCCAGGCAGGACAGCGCCCGCTCCCCCGTGGCCGGGTCGACCAGCGCGAGCTTCACCGAGGAGCTGCCGCAGTTGACGACCACGACGGACCCGTTGCCGCTGGACACTGAGCGCTCCCCCCACCGCGCCGGCGACCCGGGTGGTCACCGGCCCGGTCCGAGCCTCGCACGGTCCAGGGCCCCGCACCCGCTGACGGGTCCGGCCGTGATCACCCTCACGCCCTGCGCGCCCGGCTCAGGGCCCGGGCGCCTCCAGGCCCGGCAGCGCGTCCATGAGGACCCCGCCGAGCGAGGGCGCCACCTCCAGCGCGCGCTCGCCCTCCGGCTGCAGGTGCACCATGACGGCCACCCGCTCCGCGGGGCGGGTGAACGCACCCCCGGCGGCGATCGTCTGGCCCCACGCGGCAGCCCACCGGCGGCCGTCCCCGTCCGTGCCGCAGGGGCAGAACGGCCAGGTGCCCAGCCCGACGCCCCGCTCGGCCAGGTCGGTCAGCTGCCGTCGGCCGTCGGCGTCGAGCACCAGGTCGGACGCCAGCAGCGCCCCCTGCCAGCGCGCCAGGTCGCCCGGGGAGGCGACGACGCCGCCGGAGGAGGACCCGACCCAGCCGGGCAGGGGCGTGTCGTCGACGTGCAGGGTGGCCAGGCCGAGGGGCTCGGCGATCCGCTCGGCGACGAGATCGGCGTACGGGCGGCCGGTGACGTGCTCCAGCAGCTGCCCCAGCCACAGGTAACCGGCGTTGGAGTAGGCCACGTCGGTGCCGGGGGCGAACAGCAGCGGCCGGCTCGTGGCCAGGGAGGCCAGCTCGGCGGGGCCGTACAGCTGCGCGGGGTCGTGGCCGGGGGCGCCGGCGTAGTCGGCCAGGCCGGAGGCGTGCTGCAGCAGCAGGCGCGGCGTGATCGCGGCGGCGTGGGCCGGGTCCGCGGGCGGGGCGACGCCGGGCACGTCGGGCACGGGCGCGTCGAGGTCGACGGTGCCGGTGGCGGCCTCCTGCAGCAGCAGGGCGGCGGTGACGCTCTTGGTCAGGGACGCCGCCCGCACCGGCAGCCCGGCCACCAGCCCCTCGCCGAGCGCGGCGCTGCTGGTGCCCTCCCACACGACGTCCCACGCGGCGGCGCCGGAGGCGACGCCGACGCTGGCGGCGTCGATCCCGTCGGTGGCGGCGACCCAGTCGTCGAGGCTGCGCTGCAGGTCCTCGGCGGGCAGCTCGGCCAGCGGCTCGGCGCGCACCGCCAGGACCTCGGCGGGGTCGTCCACGCGCCCGAACGCCGAGCGCGTCAGCGCGCTGCGGTCGGAGGGCCCGGGGATCGCCAGCAGCGAGGGGCTGGGGCCGCCGGTGAACGCCACGGCCAGCGCCGCGCACGCCGCGACCGCGGCGAGCGGGACACCGCCGGCGACCACCGGGGCGTCGCGCCGCCGCAGGGGGCGCGCGGCGGTGGGCCACCAGCGCGGTGGGCGGCCGGCGGCCACGTCCTCCAGCCAGCCCGCGCAGAGCACCGCCGCGGCCGTGCCGGCCACCGACAGCAGCAGCACGGCGGGCACCGCGACGACCGGAGCGGCGGCCGGGGCGAGGGCGTCGACGCCGGTGCGGGCCAGCACGATCGCCGCGGGGTGCCACAGGTAGACGGTGACGGCGCGGGCGGTGACGGCGCGGGCGGCGCCCGCGACGCGGGGGCGCGCCGAGGAGCGCCGCAGCGGGCCGGCGACGGCGGCGAGCAGGGCGAGCCAGCCGAGGGCGGCGAGGGCCAGCAGCAGCCAGGACGAGTTCAGGGAGCCGCGGTCCAGCGGCACGAGGCGGGTCAGCGCGGCGGCGGCCGCGAGCGCCGCGACGCCGAGCACGGCCGCGGCGGCCCGTCCGCGCGGGGTGCGAGGCTCGCCCGCCGCGCCGCCGCGCCGGGCCCACGCGGCGCCCAGCACCGCGAAGCCGCCGTAGCAGAGCAGGTCGCCCAGCGCGGTGCGCAGCGCCCCCTCCGGGGTGGGCAGGCCCACCAGCGGGCCCAGTTCCAGGACGGCGAGGCCGGTGAGGGCGACGGCGAGGACGGCGGCGGGACGGCGCGCGGCGCGCAGCACCAGCGGGGCGAGCACCAGCAGCCACAGGTAGTCGGAGACGTACCACAGGTGGGAGGTCAGCCAGCCCTGCTGCCCCTCGGCGCCCTCCGGCGGGGCGAGGGGCACGAGCCAGCCGAGCAGCCGCACGCCGTCGGGCAGCGCCTCGCCCACCGCCGGGGCCCCACCGCTGCGCCAGGCGGTGAGCGCGGTGGTGGCGAGCACGACGGCGCCGAACGCCCAGAACGGCACCAGCAGCCGGCGCGCGCGGCGCAGCGCGGTGCGCCACCACGGGCGGCGCGCGGTGCCGGCGGTGAGCAGCGAGCCGGCCAGGAAGAACATCACCGGCATCGCCGGGAAGACCCAGCTCAGCCACGCCCACGCCAGCGCGTGCCACAGCAGCACCCGCACGAGGGCGACGGAGCGCAGCACGTCCAGCGAGGGGTCGCGGGCGGCGCCGCGGGCGGTCCTCGCCGGGGCGGGGGCGGTGGCGTCGGCGTGCTGCATCGCTCCCACGATCCCATCCCGGGCGGGGTCGGCGGCGGTCGCCCGCACCCGCACGGGTGGATCGGTCCAGGGCGAGCGGGTCAGGCGGGCGCCGGGGCCGCCAGCGGCGACGGCCAGTCCTCGCGGTGCAGGGCGGTCTCCCAGAAGAGGAACTCGTAGCGGGTCGCCGTCGCGAACGCCTCGTGCAGCGCTCGCACGTCGCCGAGCCCCTCGGCGGCCTCGTCGACCAGCCGGCGCGCCGTGGCCACCGAGGTGTGGAACTCCTCCGCGTCGTAGGCGGCGACCCAGCGGGCGTACGGGTGGTCGGCGCCGGCGTCCAGCACGGCGGTCGCCGAGCGCGCCAGGCGACGGGCCACGTCGGCGTACACCCAGAAGCACGGCAGCACCGCCGCCGCCGCGACCGGGTACGGGGCGGTCGCCGCCGTCGCCACCAGGTACGAGACGTACCCCAGCGTCGTGGGCGAGGCGTGCGCCGGGCCGTCGGCGGGCGGCAGCGCACCGGAACCCAGCAGGTCGCCGTGCAGGGCCGTCTCCACCACCGCGGCGCCGTGCGCGGACGACGCCCAGAACGCGGCGCTCGCCACGTCGGGGGCGCGCGAGGCGAGCAGGGACAGCGCCCGCCCGTACCCGGCGAGGTAGATCTCGTCCTGCTCGAGGTAGTGGCGGAACACCCCCGGGTCGAGGGTCCCGTCGCCCAGCTCGCGCAGGAACCGGCAGTCGTCGATGGCGGCGCGCAGGTGCGCGGTGCGCTCCCACGCCTCGTCGGTGAAGCTCACGAGGTCCTCCGGTGGTGGGTGCGGGAGTGGTCCAGCGGGCCGTTGCCCGAACCGACGTGCAGCGCGTCGGCGCCGGCGAGCGCGCACTGCAGGTGGTCGCGGGCCTCCTCCACGACGGGCAGCCAGCTCACCGGCGCCCCGGTACCGCGTGCGGCGATCGCCGCGATCGCCGCGGACAGCGTGCACCCGGTGCCGTGGGTGTTCACGGTGGCCAGCCGCGGTCGCCGCACCAGGTGGGTTCCGGCGGGTTCGGCGAGCACGTCGACGCTCTCGGCGCCGTCGAGGTGCCCGCCCTTGAGCAGCACCGCGGTGCCGGTGCGCCGCAGCAGCTCCTCGGCCTGGGCGGCGACCTCGTCGGGGTCGCGGGCGGCCCTCGCGCCCAGCAGCACCGCCGCCTCGGGGACGTTGGGCGTCACCAGGTCCGCCACCGGCACGAGCTCGTCGCGCACGGCGGCGACGGCGGAGGCGTCCAGCAGCCGGTCGCCGCTGGTGGCGACCATGACGGGGTCGACCACGACGGGGCCGGGCCGGCGCTCGCGCAGCACCAGCGCCACGGCGCGGGTGACGGCGGCGTCGGCGAGCATGCCGGTCTTGGTGGCGTGGACGGTGACGTCGTCGAGCAGCACCTCCAGCTGGCGGCGCACGAAGTCCGCCGGGACGACGTGCACCCCGGCGACGCCGCGGGTGCTCTGCGCGGTGAGCGCGGTGAGCACGGCGGTGCCGAACGCGTCCAGGGCGGCGAACGTCTTCAGGTCCGCCTGGATCCCCGCTCCCCCGCTGGGGTCGCTGCCGGCGATCGTGAGGGCGACGCGCGCGCTCACCGGTCCACCGGGGATCCCGCCGCGGGGCGGCCGTCCCAGCGCGCCCGCAGCCCGGCGGCGGCGGCGCGCGGGTCGGGGGCGGCGCACACCGCGGACACGACGCAGAACCCGGCGACGCCGGTGCCGCGCAGCTCGTGCAGGTTCCCGGCGTGGAGACCGCCGATCGCCACGCACGGGGTCCCGGCGGCGGCCCGCACGACGGCGCGCACACCGTCCGGTCCCAGCGGGGCGGCCGCGTCGGTCTTGGTGCCGGTGGCGTGCACGGGCCCCACCCCGAGGTGGTCGACGACCCCGGCGGGGACGGCACGCACCTCCTCCACGCTGGAGACCGACAGCCCCACGAGGACGTCGGGCCCCACCAGGCGGCGGACCTCCTGCGCGGGCAGGTCCGACTGGCCCAGGTGCACGCCGTCCGCGCCGGCGATCAGCGCGACGTCCACGGCGTCGTTCACGACCAGCGGGACACCGGTGCCGCGCAGCACGTCCTGCACGGCGCGCACGAGCGCGAGCAGGTCCCGGTCGCTCGCGCCCTTGCCGCGCACCTGCACGGCGCTCACGCCGCCGGCGACCGCCTCGCCCACCACGGCGGGAACCCCCCGCGGCCCGCACATCGCGGTGTCGGTGACCAGGTACAGCGAGGGGTCGAAGGGCCGGGCACTCACGCCAGCCGCCCGGTGCCGGCCAGGTCCGCGCGCAGGGCGGCGGCGTCCACGGCGTCCAGCTCGTCGATCCACGCGATCGCGAAGCTCCCGGGCCGCGGGCAGCGGGCGGCGGCCCGCTCGGCGGCCAGCGCGACGTGCGCGTGCGCGGTGACGGCCCCCAGCAGCGGGTCGCCGGTGACGGCGGTGCAGGCGGCGACGAGGGCGCCCAGGGAGCAGCCGGCGCCGGTGGTGCGCGTCAGCAGCGGTGATCCGCCGCGCACCCGCACGACGCGGTCCCCGTGGACGAGGACGTCCACCTCGCCGGAGACCGCGACGACGCCGCCGGTGCGCTCCGAGAGCCGGTGCGCCGCGGCCAGGGCGTCCTCGGCCAGGGAGGTGGAGTCCACGCCGCGCCCGCCGGCACCGGAACCCTCCAGGCCCATGACCTCGGAGGCGTTGCCGCGCACGACGTCCGGTGCGTGCTGCAGCAGTTCCCGGGCGGTGCGGGTGCGGAACCCCAGCGCGCCGACCGCGACGGGGTCCAGCACCCACGGGTTCCCCGCGGCGCGGGCGGAGGCGGCGGCGAGCGCCATGGCGCGGGCCCGCTCGTCGTCGAGGGTGCCGACGTTCACGAGCACGGCGGAGGCGACCTGCGCGAACTCGGCGGCCTCGCGGGGGTTGTCCACCATCGCGGGTGCGGCGCCGGCGGCGAGCAGCGCGTTGGCGGTGATCGTGGTGACGACCGAGTTCGTCAGGCACTGCACCAGCGGGTGCTCGCGGGCCAGGGCGTCGCGGACGTCCGCGACCTGCTGCGCGCTCGGGCGCGCGGGGTTTCCGGCTTCCACGCCGTGACATCCCTTCGTCAGCACTACCTGCGTCAGGTTCGACGGGTGTGATCTCAGCCCCTCGCGGGGCACCCCGTGTCGCGGGCGAACCTAACACCGCCCCCCGACCCGCCCCGACCCGCCCCGACCCGGCCTGACCCGGCCGGGTCCGGCCCCGTCAGGCGACGGGAGCGGGGGCCGCGGGGGTGACGGCGGGGGTGACGGCGGGGGTGTCGCTGACGACGGTGGTGTTGCGCCCCGCCTCCTTGCCCTCGTACAGGGCGATGTCGGCCAGCGCGACGACCTCGGCGGCGCTGAGGCCGGGCTGCCACTGGGCGACGCCGATCGTGCAGGTCTGCCCGTGCGGCACGGCGGCGCGGATGCGGTCGGCGACGGCGCGCGCGCCGGCGGCGCTGCACCCGGGCAGCGCGAGCACGAACTCCTCCCCGCCCCAGCGGGCGAGGGTGTCGACCTCGCGCAGGCAGCCGGCGGCGGCCGCGGCGAACTCCTGCAGCAGGTCGTCGCCGGCCAGGTGCCCCTGCGTGTCGTTGTAGCGCTTGAAGTGGTCCAGGTCGATGAGGCAGAAGGACAGCGGCAGCCCGCTGCGGACCGCGCGGGCGATCTCCTTGGTGGTGGTCTCGTCCCAGCGGCGGCGGTTGGCCAGGCCGGTGAGGGGGTCGCGCTCGGCGGCCACGGCCAGCTGGGCCAGCAGGTCGGCGCGTTCCACGCCGTGGGCGGCCTCCTGGGCCAGGGTCGCCAGGACGACCCGGGTCTGCGCGGGCAGTTCCTGGACCCGGGTGCGCCAGACGCTGGCGAGCAGGCCGGCGGTCCGCCCGTCGGTGGCGGTGATCGGCTGGTAGGCGACCGAGACGGCGCCGAGCGCGTCGCGCAGCCGCCCCGAGGCGCCGGTGTGCCCGGACAGGTCGCTGACGAAGACGGGCGCACCGCGCCGGAACGCGTCGGCGAGCACGGTGGGCTCGTCGGCGGGGGTGCTCACCGGGACCATCCCCTCGCCCCAGACCGCCCGGGTGACGAGGTCCCCCCGCCCGTCGGGCTCGGCGAGGTACACCCCGTCGGCGCCGGTGATGCGAGCCGTCGCCTCGCACAGGGCCTGGCGGGTGTCGGCGGCGGAGTTCAGGGACCGCAGGGCGTCGGTGAGCATCGCGGCGGCCTCGGCCTGCCGCTGCGAGTCGTCGGCCTGCCGGCGCACCTCCGCGAGCAGCTCGTCGCGCTCGTCGCGGCCCAGGGCGAGCACGAGCCCGATGACGGTGGTGAGCACGGCGAAGGCCTGCCCCGCGAGCGCACGGAGGGCCGGGTCGGGCTCGGCGGCGAACGGGCCGTGCCCCAGCAGGGTGGGCACGAGCGCGGCCAGGCCGGTGAAGAGGCTGTGCCACACCACGGTGCGGGTGCAGAAGCGCAGCGCCGCCCAGACGGTGAGCACGGGCAGCAGGAACACCAGGTCGGGCACCCCGGGGACGGTGAACTGCACCGCGTACGCGACGGCGGTGACGGCGAACGCGGTGACGCCCTCGGCCCAGCGGCGGCGGGCCACCGGAGCGCACGGCACCGGGGCGGACCCGTCCCGTGCGCTGGTGGCGACGAGCCGCAGCCCGACGCACGCCAGCAGCAGCACGCTGAGGCCGTTGCGGGCGGCCCACACCGGCAGGTCGACCCAGGTGACGTGCCCGGCCTGCCACCAGGCGGCCGGCGGCCCGACGAGCGCGCCGGCGGCGACGGCCGCACCGGTGGCGGCCAGCAGCCGCAGCAGGGCCCGCACGCCGCGCAGCGGCCGGCCCGGGCCGGCACCGGGGCACCAGCGGTGCAGCAGGGCGTCGAACAGGAGCGTCTGCAGCACGGTGGCGGTGGCCGTGGTGAGGGCGAGCAGGGCGCCGGCACCGGTGAGCGCGTGCACCAGCACGCCGGTGACCGCGAGCAGCGCGGTGTCCAGCGGGCGCGTGCCGGCGCCGCGCTGCACGGCGAACCACACGGCGGCGACACCGGAACCCGGGGAGACCAGGGACAGCGCGCCGCCGTCCGGGACGGTCCAGCGGCCCAGAAGCAACCCGGCGGTGAACAGGGCGGTGAAGGCGGCCGAGCGCAGCAGGGACCGCGCAGCGGGGACCAGGGGGGGCCGGGGAGGTCGCCGAGCGACGTCGGGGTGGTGCACGTCGGTCGTCCTCTCGCCGGGTGCGGGGCAGCGGCGCGGGAGGCGGCTCGCTGCCGAACCGCGCCACGGGAGTCATCGGGCGCCACCGGCGGTCCCTTGAGACCGCTGCGTGCCCGGCGCTCACCCGCACCGCTCACCCGTCCGGGCGCAGCGGGGCGACGGCGCGGCGACGGCGGGACGGGTACCCGGACCGGGTCCGCGGGTCGCTGCGCCGGACGGGTGGGTGCGGGCTTCACCCGGGCGCCGTGCGTGCCGATGACCCCGGAGGCGGGGCACGCGGCACCCGCCACGACCGCGGCACGGTGCCCCGCTGCGCGGCGACGACCCAGGAGGGACCCGGACATGGCCAAGGTGCTGGTGGTCGAGGACGACGCGGACATCCGCACCCTGCTCGACCTGCGGCTGCGCGCCGCCGGGCACCGCGTGATCGGGGCGGAGTCGGCAGCGGCGGCCCTGGCGGTCATGGCCGAGCGCGGCGCTCCGGACGTCCTGGTCAGCGACGTGTCGCTGCCGGGCACGACGGGCCTGGAGATGGTCGCGGGCCTGCGCACGCAGGAGGGCTACGAGCACCTTCCGGTGATCTTCCTGAGCGGCCGGGTGCAGCCGGCGGACATCGAGGCGGGCCGGGCCCTGGGCGCGGTGTACCTGACCAAGCCCGTCGTGCTGACCGCCCTGTGCAGCGCCATCGAGCAGGTGCTGGCCAGGGCCGGCGCCGGCGCCACCTGGTGACCACCACCCCGGGTGGACCGCGCGCCCGCTCCTCGATCGCGCGGATGCTCACCGCCGGCCTGCTGGTGGCGGTCACGACGATCCTCGTCCTGGGCGGCAGCTCCCACGCGCGCATCGAGACGCTGCTGGCCGAGCGCGCCGACGTCGACGCCACGCACGCGGTGCTGGACGACATCGGGGCCCTGCGCGTGCTGGTCCGCGACGCCGAGCGCGGTCAGCGCGGGTACGTCATCACCGGGCGCGAGTACTACCTGGAACCGTACGAGCAGGCGGTCGGCGACGTCGACGACCTCGTGGACGTGCTGGTGGGCGAGAGCGGCACGAGCGCCGCGGCCGACGGTGCGCGGGCCGAGCTGCGCAGCGCCGTGGCCGCCAAGCTGTCGGAGATGCAGAACACCATCTCGCTGCGCCGCACCGCGGGCTTCCCCGCCGCGCAGGCCCTGGTCAGCACCGACGACGGGCGCCGGGCGATGCAGCGCATCACCGCCGCCCTGGACGTCCTGGAGGCCGAGGAGCGCGTGCTGCTCGCGGAGCAGCAGCGCGCCGCCACGCTGAACGCCGCCCGCACCCGCGCCCTGATCCTGGCCGGCACCACCTGCCTCGTCCTGCTGCTGGTCGCCGGGGCCCTGTGGGTGGACCGGCGCATCGTGCGGCCCGTGCAGCGCGTGGCCGCCGCCGCCCAGCAGCTCGCCGCCGGGGAGACCACCGAGCCGGCCGCCGTCACCGGCCCGGCCGAGGTCGTCGCCGTGGGCGAGGCCGTGAACACCGCGCTGGCGGTCCTGGTGGGCTCCCGCGACAAGGCCGTGGAGGCCGACCGGGCCAAGTCGGCGTTCCTGGCGACGATGAGCCACGAGATCCGCACGCCGATGAACGCCGTGATCGGCATGACGGACCTGCTGCTGGACACGCCCCTGGAACCCCACCAGCGCGAGCTGGCCGAGACGGTCCGCGACAGCGGCGAGAGCCTGCTCGTCGTCATCGACGAGGTCCTGGACTTCTCCCAGCTGCAGGCCGGCAGCCTGCGCCTGGCCGACGAGCCGTTCGACGTGCGCACCTGCGTCGCGGGTGTCGCGGCGCTCGTGCGCCACGAGGCGGGCGCCAAGGGCCTGGAGCTGGTCGTCGAGGTCTCCCCCGCCGTCCCCGCGACGCTGCGCGGCGACGCGCACCGCCTGCACCAGGTGCTGGCGCACCTGGTGCGCAACGCCGTGACGTTCACCTCCCGCGGCGAGGTGGTGCTGACCGCCGTCATCGCCCCGGGCGAACCCGGGACCGCACCGCGGGTGCGCTTCGCGGTGCGCGACACGGGCACCGGCATCGCCCCCGAGCGCATCGGCGAGCTGTTCCGCTCGTTCGCGCCGATGGACCCCTTCGCCCGCCCGCAGGGCGGCGTGGGCCTGGGCCTGGCGATCTGCTCGGGCCTGGCGGGCGCCATGGGCGGCGACCTGCGGGTCGACAGCACCCCCGGCATCGGTTCCACGTTCACCCTGGACGTCCCGCTGGCCGAGGCCGCCGGCGCGGTCGCCGCACCGGCCCGCCCCGTCGACGACCTGACCGGGCGCGACGTCCTCGTCGTCGACGACAACGCCACCAACCGCCGCGTGCTGCAGCTGCAGCTGCAGGGCTGGGGCGCCACCTGCACGGGTGTGGCCTCCGCCGGCGAGGCGCTCGCCCTGGTCGCCGGCGGCCGGGCCTTCGACGCCGCGCTGGTGGACATGCACATGCCCGGCACCGACGGTGAGCAGCTGGCGAACGCGCTGCGGGCGCTGCCCACCGGCCGCGACCTGCCCCTGGTGCTGCTGACCAGCGGCCAGCGCCACCCCTCGCCCACGGCGGCCGGTGTCGTCGACGCCGTCCTCAGCAAGCCGGTGCGCGCGGCCCTGCTGGAGGGGGCGCTGCGCGACCTGCTCGGCGCCGCCGGACCCGCCGCGCGGCCCGGCGGCGCGGGCTCCACCACCGCGGAGCCCGCCGCTCACCCCGCCGCTCGCCCCACCGCGCTGCGGGTGCTGCTCGCCGAGGACAACGCGGTCAACCAGAAGGTCGCCCAGCTCCTGCTCGCGAAGTTCGGCCACGAGGTGGACACCGTCGACAACGGGCTGCAAGCCCTCGAGGCGGCGCGCGCCTCGCGCTACGACGTCGTCCTGATGGACCTGCACATGCCCGAGATGGACGGCCTGGAGGCCACCCGGCTCATCCGCGCCGAGGTCCCCGGGGAGCTGCAACCTCGCATCATCGCCCTCACCGCCAGCGTCCTGTCCGACGACCGCGAGGCGTGCCGCGCGGCCGGCATGGACGACCACCTCACGAAGCCGGTGCGCGCCCGCGAACTGGAGAGCGCGCTCGCCAAGGTGCTCAGGGCGGTGGGCGACGCCCCCGCCGACGCGTGGCGGGCACCGGCCGCCGAGGGACCGCCGGTCGCCCGGGCACCGGCCCCGTCGGCCGGCGTGCCCGTGACGATCCCGCTGGAGATGGCCGTGCGCGCCCGCATCGCCGACCTCGGCGGCGCGGACACCGACGCCGACCGTGCGCTGTTCGCGCAGCTGCTCACCTCGTTCGTCGAGCGCGCCCCCGGTGCCGTCGCCGACCTGGAGGTCGCCCTGGCGTCCGGGGACGTGCGCGAGCTGGAGACCCGCGCGCACAGCCTGAAGGGGTCCGCGGCCAACCTGGGTGCCGAGGTCCTGGCGCAGCTGTGCGCTGACCTGGAGGCGCAGGCGCGCGCCGGCGAGGCGCCGGTCGGCCGGTCCCTGGGCGGGCTGCGCGAGGAGCTGGGGAGCACCTGCCGCACGTTCAGCGCGATCGCGGAGGAGCTCACCGCCGGCGTGCGGGGCTCCGCCGGGGCGGTGGCGGCCGGGGAGCCGGCGGGGTGGTGAGCCGGTGGTCCCGGCCCGCGGACGGGCGCGGCGAGGCGGTGCCGGGCTCAACCACCGGCGCAGGGCGCCGATGGACGGACGGGTGAGCGCTCAGCTCGCGCCGACAGGACACGGGAAGGTGGTTGGAGCGGACGTGCAGGAGGGTTCCGCGGTCGGCCCGCGCACCGCTGCCGGACCGGAGCGGGCGCTGGCCGGCACCGAGCGGGCGGAGCTGGAGGCGCTGCGCCAGGCGCTGGCCAGCGCCCCGGACGCGTTCGTCTCCATCGACGACGACGGGGTGCTCACCGACTGGAACCAGGCGGCCGCCGACCTGCTGGGCCGGGAGCGCACCGAGGTGCTGGGCCTGCCGATGACGGAGGTCGTCGTCCCGCCGGAGCTGCGCGAGGCGCACCGGGCGGGCCTGGAGCGCTACCGCACCACCGGCGAGCGCACGGTGTCCGGGCGCCCCGTGGAGGTCGAGGCGCTGCACCGCGACGGGACCCGCGTGCCGGTGGAGATCACCATCTGGCCGACGTGGGTGGCCGGCGAGCGCCGCTTCCACGCGTTCCTGCGCGACCTGCGGCCCCGCCGCACCGCCGAGCAGGCGCTGGCCCGCCGCGAGGAACTGGCGCGCACCACGTTCGACGCCAGCCCCTCGGGGATCGCCGTCCTCGAGGCGGACGGGACGATCGTGCAGGTCAACCCGGCACTGGTCGCCCTGCTGGGTCGTGGCTCGGGTGGGCTGCTGGGCCTGACCACCGCGGACCTCGTGCACCCCGACGACCTGGAGGCCTGCCGGGCCGCCGGCTCGCAGGCCGACGCCGCGCCCGGTCACGCGGTGGCGGTCGAGCACCGGCTGCGGCGCGCCGACGCCGGGCACGTGCTGGTGCGCTCCCACGTCACCACGGTCCTGACGCCCGCCGGGGCGCAGCGCCGCGTGGTGCAGATGGAGGACATCACCGACCGGCGCGCCGAGCAGGAGCGGACGCGCCGCCGCAGCCGCGTGCTGCTGACGACGGTGCGGGTGCAGCAGGCGGTCGCCGCCGCCGGCACCGACCGCGCAGCGGTGCTGCAGGCCGTCGCCGACGGTGCGGTGTCGGCGTTCGAGGCCGCCGACGGGGCCGTCGTGGAGCTGCTCGAGGGCACCCAGTTGCGCTACGCCGCCACCGCCGGCGCGCTGGCCGCGCACGCGGGGCTGCGCCTGCCCGCCGCGGGGTCGCTGTCGGGCACCGCGATCGAGGAGGGGGTGTCCCTGCTGTGCGGCGACACCGCGACCGACCCGCGGGTGGACCCGCGGACGTGCGAGCGCACCGGCGTCCGCTCCGCGTGCACCGCCCCGCTGGTCAGCGGCCACCGGACGGTGGGCGTGCTGAAGGTCTCCAGCAGCAGGGCCGGCGCCTTCACCGCGGAGGACGCGCAACTGCTGCAGCTGCTCGCCGGGAGCCTGGCCGCCGGGCTGCGCCACGCCGACGACGCGACCCGCAACGCCACCCTGCTCGCCGAGTGCACCGCCGCGCTGGAGGCGCTGGAGATGAGCGAGCAGCGCTTCCGCATGATGTTCGACGGTTCCCCGCTGGGAATGGTGCTGACCAGCCTGGACGCGGCCGACGCGGGCGACTTCCTGCAGGCCAACACGGCCATGTCCGAGATCACCGGCTACTCCCTCCACCGGCTGTCGGGCATGGGCCTGCGCGACCTGCAGCACCCCTGGGACGCCGCCGACAGCAGCGAGCTCACCGCCCGCCTCGTCGCCGGCGAGCTGGACACCGCCACGACCGAGACCCGCTTCGTGCACGCCGACGGGCGCACGCTGTGGGTGCGCCTGCGCAGCGCCGTGGTCCGTGACGAGCACGACGCCCCGCTGTACCTGGTCGCGCAGGTGGAGGACGTCACGCAGCGGCTCGCCGAGCAGGCGCAGCTGGCCGAGCGCAACCGGGAGCTGGAGGAGGCCAACCAGCTCAAGCTGGACCTCATCGGCATGCTCGGGCACGAGATCGCGAACCCGCTCGCCTCGATCCAGGGGTACTCGGAGCTGGCCGCGCAGTGCTGGGACCAGCTGGAGGAGGCCGACCGGCGCCGCAGCGTCGAGGCCGTGCACCGCGGCGCCCAGCGGCTGGACACCATCCTGCGCGAGGTGCTGGCGATGGTCAGCGTGGACGCCGGGCAGCTGAGCGCCACCCCGGAACGGGTGCTCGTGCGCGCCGTCGCCGACGCCGCCCTGGCCAGCGTGCCGGGCGCGGCCCCGGCCGTGCACTGCCCGCCGGACCTCGCGGCGTCCGTGCAGCCGGGCCACCTGGAGCAGGTGCTCGTCAACCTGCTGTCCAACGCGGCCAAGTACGGCGGTGGCGCCACCGCGGTGCGCGCCGAGGCGGCCGGGGACCGGGTGCTCGTGCGCGTGGAGGACGCCGGCCCCGGCGTCCCGGAGGAGTTCCGCGGCCGGCTGTTCGAGCGCCTGGCCCGCGCCGACGCGACCGCCGGCACGGTGCGCGGCACCGGGCTGGGGCTGTACATCGTGCGCGAGCTCCTGCTCGCCAACGGCGGGGACGTGCGCCACGCACCGCGCCCCGGCGGCGGCTCGGTGTTCACCGTGGAGCTGCCGGCGGCGGGGCGGGGCTGAGCCCCCCGGCTGTTTCAGGTCGGTGCCTGCGGGGCACCTCTCCCCCATGAGCCTGAACATGGCGGGGAAGGTGTCGGTGGAGCGGCCGCGCACCACCGCGGGGCAGCACCTGTCGCTCCTGGTGGGCGTCCTGCTGATCGTGCTGGGCTTGGCGGGTTTCGTGGTGACCGGTTTCGACGACTTCACCGGCGGCACGCACGAGCAGCAGGTGATCGGCTTCGCGGTGAACCCGCTGGCGAACGTGCTGCACCTGGTGCTGGGGGCGCTGGGGCTCCTGGCGCGCACCGGTGCGCGCCGGGCGCGCTGGTACGGGGTCCTGCTGGTCGCCGCCGGGGCCGGGCTGTTCGCGTACTCCAACAACGCCGACGTGAACGTGCTGAACGCGAACTGGCCCACGAGCGCGCTGCACCTGGTGCTGGCGTTCGCCGGCCTGGTGATCGCGTTCGTGCCGGTGCGGGCGGGCAAGCGCCCCGACACCGCGGAGCTGCGCTGACCCGGGCGGCCCCGGCCCGTCCCGGCCGGGTGCCCGCGCGGGGCGCCCGGCCGGGAGCGTGCGCCGTCAGGACGCCGTGTCGCCCGCCTCGCGCACCTGCGCCCACAGGTCGACGCCGGAGTCCACGGCGAACTCGTCGATCGCGCGCAGCTCCTCGTCGGTGAAGTCGAGCTTCGCGACGGCGGCGACGTTGTCCTCCACCTGCTGCACGCTGCTGGCCCCGATGAGGGTGGTGGTGACCCGGCGGTCGCGCAGCACCCACGACAGCGCCAGCTGCGCCAGGGTCTGCCCGCGGCCGGCGGCGATCTCGTTCAGGCCGCGGATGCGGCGCAGGTTCTCCTCGGTGAGGATCCCCGGGTCCAGCGACTTGCCCTGCGCGGCGCGCGAGCCGGCCGGCACGCCGTCCAGGTAGCGGTCGGTGAGCAGGCCCTGCGCGAGCGCGGTGAACGGGATGCAGCCCACGCCCTCGGCCTCCAGGACGTCCAGCAGCCCGGACTCGATCCAGCGGTTGAACATCGAGTAGGAGGGCTGGTGGATCAGCAGCGGCGTGCCCAGCTCGCGCAGGATCCGCGCCGCCTCCAGGGTGCGCTCGGGGCCGTAGGAGGAGATCCCCACGTACAGGGCCCGGCCGGAGCGCACGATGGCGTCCAGCGCCCCCATCGTCTCCTCCAGCGGCGTCCCGGGGTCGGGCCGGTGGTGGTAGAAGATGTCGACGTAGTCGAGGTTCATCCGCTTCAGCGAGGCGTCCAGGGACGCCGTGAGGTACTTGCGGGAGCCGTGGTCGCCGTAGGGCCCGGGCCACATGTCCCACCCGGCCTTGGAGGAGATCACGAGCTCGTCCCGGTAGGGGGCGAGGTCCTCCTTGACCAGCCGGCCGAAGTTCGTCTCCGCCGCGCCGTAGGGCGGTCCGTAGTTGTTCGCCAGGTCCATGTGCGTGATGCCCAGGTCGAACGCCCGGCGCACGATGTCGCGCTGCGTCTGGAACGGCTTGTCGTCGCCGAAGTTGTGCCAGAAGCCCAGCGAGACCGCGGGCAGTTCCAGGCCGCTGCGGCCGCAGCGGCGGTAGGGCATGGAGTCGTAACGCGCAGCGTCTGCGGTGTAGGTCACGCCCGGCGACTCTAGGGCAGCGGCCCGTCAGGCCGTGGTCGTGGCGGTCGGCTCGGCGGTCGGGGTCGCCGGGGGCTCGGTGGTCGGGCCGGCGGTCGGCTCTGCGGTCGGGCCGGGGGTGGGGGCCGCCGTGGGCTCGCCGGCGTCCTCGCCGCTGTCGGCGCTGATCCGGGTGGCCGTGGGGGTGCTGCCGCGGGTGCCCTTGACGTTGACGCGGTCGCCGACGGCCAGGTCGGCCAGCTCGGCGGGCGCGTCGTCGCGGACGATCCTCGCGGTCTCCGCCACGGCGACGGTGAACCGGGTGCCGCGCAGCTCCTTGTCCCGCCCGCCGCGCACGGTGATCTCCAGCGTGCCCGCGGCGGTGTCCACCGCGCTCACGGTGCCGTTGACGACGAGGACGTTCTTCGCGCCGCGCGAGCCGCGGCGGACGGTCACCCCGGTGCTCGTCGCGGTGGGCGACGCGGTGGGCGTGGCGGTGGGCGTGGCCGTGGGCGTGGCCGTGGGCGTGGCGGTGGGCGTGGCCGTGGGCTCAGCGGTGGGCTCGGCCGTCGCGGTGGGGGCCGCGGTCGGCTTCGCGCGCGGGGCCGCCAGCGCCGCGCCCGTGGTGGGCAGCGCGAGCGCCGCGGCGAGGGCCGCGGTCAGGGCGAGGGTGGTGGTGCGGCGCAACGGGGGTCTCCTCCTGGGTGGCCGGGCTGCCTCAGCTGGTGAGGTCCCTGTGCTTCGCGTCCCCGCCTCACGACGGGTTTGCCCTTGTCCGGGTGGGGCGACCGGGAGGGTGCCCCACCGTCCACCGTGCAGGGCGCCCGAGCGGGCGGGCGAGCCGGCTCACCCGCCCGGCGCAACGCCCGGCGCCTGGTCCACCCGGCCGGCGGCACCGGTGACGGCTGCGCCGACAGCCGCGCCGACGGCAGCGCGGCGGCGGCCGTCGACGAGGACGTCCACGGCGTCCACCCACTGCTCCACCGCCCCGGCGCCGGGCGGCAGGGCCCGCACGGCCGGGTCCTGCGCCCCGGCCAGCACGGCGGGCACGAGGGCGGGGGCGACGCAGCGGAACGGGCGGTCGTGGAAGGGGGTCGTGGCGGTGGGTGTGGCGGGCAGCCCGGCGGTGCGCTGCACGCGCAGCAGGTGCTCCAGCGCCTCGCACAGCGCCGCCTGCCGCTGCGGCCACGCACCGGCCGCTAGAGCTGCGGTGAGCGCGGGCGCGGCGGCGGACGCGCGGGGCAGCGCGGCGAACGCGGTGCCCTCCCACTTCGGGTAGGGCACCCAGCGCTGCTCGAGCAGGAACCCCAGGTGGACGGCGGCACGCACCAGCCGCGCCGTGACCACGCGGGAGCCGAGGTCGTCGCCGACCTGGCCGGTGCGGCCCACGAAGGGCAGTTCCTGGTCGATGCGCTGCCAGTCGCAGGCGACGACGTGGTGCCACACGTCGCGGGGGTACCAGGTGAGGCGTTCACGCAGGCGCGCGGTGCGCCCGTCGGTGTCGGTGAACAGCGGGCCGGCGGTGAGCTCGAGCACGGCCTGGCCGGTGGGCACCAGCCAGTCGGCGGCGGTCCACGGCCGGGTGACGTCCACGCCGAGGCGGGCGGTGGCGAACGCGTCGGGGTCGGCGACCTCCACGCGGTACGAGGGGCGCGGGTCGCCGGTGGCGGGGAACCGGGTGGGCAGGCCGGCGAACCCGCCGGGGAGCTCCGCCGCGAGGAACTCCCCCACCTCGGCGACGCGGTCGGCGGGCACCAGCAGCGTCAGGCGCAGCCCCCAGTCGTGGTCGCGGGAGGTGGCGTCGTCCAGGCCGAGGACGTCGGAACCGGTGCCGAGGCGGCCCGCGGCGTGCGGCAGACCGGGGAACCCGCGGTGCAGCAGGGGGCCGACGACCCGCTCCCAGTAGGCGCGGGCGAGGTCGGCGCCGTTCGCGGCGGTCACGCCGGGCGCGGCGGCGGGTCGAAGCGGCCCAGCCAGCGGCCCACCACCCGGCTCATCCCGCCCTCCTGCGGGGAGAACCCCAGACCCCCGTAGAACTCCCCCGCGTCGTCGGTGAACAGGGCGACGTGCTGCCCGGGCACGGCCTGCACCAGCCGCCGCACCACCTCCGAGCCGATCCCGCGGTGCCGGTGCGCGGCTGCGGTCCACACGTCCACGAGGTAGGCGTTGCAGACCCCGTCGCTGAGCAGGCGGCCCATCGCGACGACGCGCTCGCCGTCGAGGGCGAACACCGCCGCGCGGGAGTTCTCGCACGAGCGCCGCAGCTCGGCGGGGGTGCGGCCGTTGTGGAAGCCGTCCTCGCGCAGCGCCGCGTCGAGCGCGTGGAAGTCGACGCGGGCGAGGTCGGCGGTGAGCTCCGGGCCGGTCACGGCGGGAGCGTGGCGGTCCCGCACCCGTGGCGGCAAGCGGGTTTCCCGGTTCCACCGATCCCGCGGGTGAGCGGGGGCGTCGACGGGAGAGGGGGCCGGTGATCACGGCGCCGCCGCGGGCTCCCCGTCAGGGGACGGCGCTCGTGGTCGCCCCCACGAGCAACCCGTCCTCGCGCAGCCGCGGCACCACCGCGTCGCGCACAGCCGGCGCCAGGCGCCCCCCGGCCGGTTCCTCACCGGTGCACCAGTGCACCGCCGCGATCTCCGCGGCCCGCTGCGGGGGCGCGGAGAGGTCGCAGCGGTACACCGACATCCGCATCGGCACCGCCTCCAGCGCCGCCGGCGCCTCCACCACCAGGTACGGCTCGGCGCCCACCGGCTGCACCTGCAGCTCCTCGGTCAGCTCGCGCAGGAGGGTGTCGATCTCCGGCTCGTCGCCGTCGGGCTTGCCACCGGGCAGGTAGAAGACGTCCGGCGCGGCCTGCTTGCTCACCGTCAGGAGGTGCCCGTCGACGACCACCGCAGCCGCCACCACTCGCATGATCACGACGGGAGCGTAGTCGGCTCGACGGAGGGCCCCCGCCGCGCGTGCACCGCTCCCGCCCGCTCCCGGCGTGCGTCACCCCCCGTCGACGACGCGCACCACCCCGGTCATGTGCGGGTGCACGCTGCAGACGTAGGGGTGCTCACCGGCCGCGGTGAAGGTGTGGCGGAAGGTGCCGGCCCCGACGACGCCGCTGTCGAAGCCGTCGCCCCGCACCTGGTGCAGGATCCCCCCGTCGTCGAAGACCCACTCGACCGCGTCGCCGCGGCGGACCTCGACCTCGGCGGGGTCGAAGGCGATGTTCCGCACCACGACGCTGACCGCCGGCGGCGCCGGCGCCGCCGCGCTGCCCCGCCCGGCGGACGCGGCGGCCGGCGCACCCCGGCCCCGCAGCAGCCGTACCACGAGCCGCCCGCGCCTCACACCACCCCGGTGTCCCTGCCGCTCATGT